>CAZISU010000642.1:0-4507 GCA_964541935.1 uncultured Planctomycetaceae bacterium
CGCGCACGCAAAACTACCCCTGGGAAAAGATCATTGACCACGCAAGGGTCAATAAAGGGGCGATTAACCAAGGGGTATCCGCCAGCAATGGAAACTTTCGCCGCCATCCTGACCGCCGTGTTCTACTGGGCATTTATGTCTTATTTGGCATCCGGCAATCGGCAGCAGGCCAGAAAACATGCCGGACAGTTGCTTATGAAGGCAACGAAGAAATCGAGTTTTGGCCGGTTCGGGGACATTTCGCTCGGCATCTTTGCTGTCGGAGTAGCTGTCTTCTGGATATACCTATTGGTTTCCAGCGTCTACACGGGCATTCCCATGCGCTCTTCGATGCTTCTTGTCTGGCTCTTCAATATGCCCCTGATCGGCTGGATGGCTATATTACGGATCATTAATTCACGCATCGAGCTTCACCGCCACGGCCTTTTAACACCAACAAGCTCCAACTGGCCCCTTTCCTTCGTTCCCTGGAGCCACATCCGCTACTGCAAGTGGCTTTTCAGCAACAGCGGCGTGCTATTGCTCCAGTTTCAAGACCGCAATGAGCAAATCGAGGTCGATCCCAATGAAATCGATAAGATTACCGCCGTGCTTGCCGACCACGTCGACATCCGCGATTCCAGCGGCATAACCATCAACGCCGAGCATTTGCCCTTCGCATACCCCGACGAGCCCGAACCGCTGAAACGCCATTCCCTGCAATTCAACCTGAAGACGGCTCTGCTTTTCATGGTCGTGGCTAGCTCGGCCTTCGCCTGGCTGGGCATCCACCTCCGCGCCGACTGGCGAGAACAAGAGGCACTGGCCCAGTTGGAAGAATTCGGCGTGGAAGTCGGTTACAACAACGGATGGGTCCAGCGTTTGGATTTCTCCAAAGGATCGGGTAGCCTTTCAGACGACGACCTTCGCCACCTCGCGGCCTTCAAACAGCTTCGCTGGCTAGACCTTTCGAAAACACCGATTACCGATGCCGGACTCGTGCACATTAAGGACTTGACCCGCCTGACAAGCCTTAACCTATGGAAGACCAAGGTCACTGACGCCGGACTGGTGAACATCAAGGGCATGACCCGTCTGACAACTCTTCAGCTAGATTGCACCAACGTTTCCGACGCCGGCTTAATGCACCTAGAACCATTGATTCGTCTTAAACAACTCGGCCTCAGTGAAACTCAAGTTAACGACGCCGGTTTGATACACCTAAAGCCATTAACTCAGCTTGAACAGCTCGGCCTAAGTGGAACTAAAGTCACCGACGCCGGACTCGTGCATATCGAAGGCTTGACCGGCCTGGGAATTCTTCACTTAGACTTCACCCAGGTTACTGACGTCGGCATGCTGCACATGGAACCATTGACTCAGCTTGAATCCCTCACTCTACTAGGCACCAAGGTCACCGAAGCGGGCCTCGTGCCTCTGAAAGAGCTTCCGGATCTCAAAAACATTACCTTTGACGACCCCAAAGCCCCCGCTGTAAAGGCTTCCCTGCCCATCAGGCAGCCACCGGCCTTGTGACCGAACTTCGACATTTTCGCTAAAATGCCCGAAACCATTCGCGCCCGTGTGTGTTTTGCACGGCGTGTTGTCCCCGCTCGCGGACTAGGCTAAAATGTTTCACTTAGTCTGGATTTTCATGAATCCATACTAACCCGAAGCGCAAGCGAGGGGCGCGCGGCGTTTTGCACTAGCTTATACGCCCCTCGCTTGCGCTTCGGGTTAGTATGTGTGGAGTTTCCCGGAGCCCAAAATGCCCTACACCTCACTTCGCCAAGCCGTCGACGCATTGGACGCCGTGGGACAGCTTGTGCGCGTCGAGGAGCAGGTGGACCCGCGGTTGGAGATGGCGGAGATTCAGCGGCGTGTCTTCCGGGCCGGCGGGCCGGCGATTTATTTCGCCAACGTGCGCGGCTGTCGCTTTCCCATGGTTTCGAATTTGTTCGGCACCATGGATCGCATGCGATTCCTGTTTCGCGATTCGCTTGAGGCTCTCTCGCGGCTGGTGCGGTTGCAGGTCGACCCCATGGACCTCGTCCGCCGCCCCAAGCTGTATTTAAACTCGCCGCTGCACGCCTGGAACGCACGCCCTCGCAAGGTCCGCAAGGCGGCCGTGTGGGCTAACCAGACGACGGTCGATCAGTTACCGCAGTTGGTTTCCTGGCCCGACGACGGCGGGGCGTATGTGACGTTGCCGCAGGTGTACAGCGAAGATCCCGACTCGCCCGGGCCAAATGGATTGAATCTGGGTGGATCGAATCTGGGTCGGTCCAACTTAGGCATGTACCGCGTGCAGCTTAGCGGGGGGCAATACGAGACGAATCGCGAGGTGGGACTGCACTACCAGATCCACCGCGGTATCGGCGCCCATCATGCGGCCGCCATTCGTCGCGGCGAGCGGCTACCGGTCAACGTTTTCGTGGGCGGAACGCCGGCCATGAGCGTGGCGGCCGTAATGCCCATGCCCGAGGGCATCAGCGAGTTGACCTTCGCCGGCATCCTGGCCAGACGACGCATCCCCATGGCCTGTCGGCCGGGCGAACTGCCCGTGTACGCCGACGCCGATTTTTGCATCTGCGGCCACATCGAGCCCCAGCGGCTCTTGCCCGAGGGTCCGTTTGGCGATCACCTGGGCTATTACAGTCTGGCCCACGATTTCCCGGTCATGACCGTGGATCGGGTTTATCATCGCAACGACGCGATTTGGCCGTTCACCGTAGTGGGTCGCCCGCCGCAAGAGGATACCATGTTCGGGCAGTTGATCCACGAGCTGGTCGGCCCGGCCATCGAAAAGACGCTGCCCGGCGTGCACGCGATACATGCCGTCGACGCGGCCGGAGTTCACCCTTTGCTGTTGGCCGTCGGCTCCGAGCGATACGTGCCCTACGAACCCGACCGACACCCACGGGAACTACTCACGCAGGCCAACGCTATTTTGGGCCAGGGCCAGTTGTCATTGGCAAAGTTCCTCCTGATCGCCGCCGCCGAAGACGACCGCGAGTTGGACGTCTACAAGGTCGAAGATTTCCTGCGACACGTCCTGGTTCGCGCCGATTGGAATCGCGATCTGCACTTCCAAACCTGTACCACAATCGACACGCTGGACTACAGCGGTACGGCGTTGAACGAGGGCTCGAAACTGGTAATCGCCGCCGCCGGCCCGGCTATCCGCGCGTTGCCGACGGAGCCGGCCTCGGATCTGCGTGTGCCGGAAAGGTTGGGCTTCAAACGACCTATGATGGCACCGCCCGGCGTGTTGGTTTTGCAAGGCCCGTCTTTCGCGGTCGATGATCGCGCGGTGGAAAAACTCGCTCAAAGCTTCTCGACCGACGACACAATCAATCGCCACCCGCTAATTGTCGTGGTCGACGACAGCCGTGCAGCCTCGCGAACACTCGACGATCTGCTGTGGACGACTTTCACCCGCAGCGACCCGGCCCGGGATGTTTACGGCATCGGCTCGTTCGTGGACAATAAGCACTGGGGCGCCCGCGGCTCGCTGCTAATCGACGCCCGCACGAAACCACACCACGCCCCGCCGCTGCTGGAAGACCCCGAGGTAAGCCAACGGGTAGACGAGTTGGCGGCGCGGGGTGGGCCGTTGAGGGGGATTATTTAGGGTGGATTTCAGTTGTGGGGGCACTGACAGAGTGTTTATAAACATAAAATACTAACCCGAAGCGCAAGCGAGGGACGGGGAAGCGAGAGTACACGTTGCGTCTCCCTCGCTTGCGCTTCGGGTTAGTATTATCATCGGCCAAACCTCAAACCTGATACCTCAAAAGGCCCAACATGCTCGGCGGCGTTGCAATTATCGACTGGCTTGTGATCCTCGTTTACCTCCTCGTTATCACAGTGATCGGCACCTGGGCCGTGCGTCGGGTGAAGAGTTCGGCCAGCTATTTTATCAGCGACCGTGGCTTCGGCAAGCTGATGATGATGTTCTTCGCTTTCGGCACCGGCACACACAGCGACCAGGCGGTGAGCGTTTCGGCCGAAACCTATCGTAGCGGAGCCTCGGGCATTTGGTATCAATGGCTGTGGCTGTTTTGCACGCCTTTCTACTGGCTGATCGCGCCCATGTTCCGACGCATGCGGGCCGTTACGACTTCCGACTACTTCGCCGCCCGCTTCGGCCAGAGCGTGGCCGTGCTGTTCGCCGTGGTGGGCGTTTTGAGCCTGACGGTCAACATCGGCGTAATGCTCAAGGGCTCCAGCGCCATGATCGAAGCCGTCTCCGGCCACCAGATCGATCCCCTGTGGGCCATCTTTGCCATGACCATAATGTTCGTGGTCTACGGCGTGGCCGGCGGGCTGAACGCGGCCATTGTGACCGACTTCGTGCAAGGGCTGATGACAATCGTGCTCTCGTTCCTGATTCTGCCCTTTGCCCTTTCGGCGGTAGGCGGAATGGCTGGCCTGCGTGAGGCGATCGAGCGGCCGGAGATGTTCAGCCTGGTGGCACCCAACGCCGTTAACCCTTTTGCCTTTTAACAAAAAAATGATCTTGATA
>CAZISU010000643.1:0-4506 GCA_964541935.1 uncultured Planctomycetaceae bacterium
TTGGCCATGGGTTACCCATCACGCCTTTCACTACGTTCGGAGGCGTGCGACACGAGATCGCTACTTTTTCGCAACAGCACTCGATATGTGTCGAGCTTGGGCAACAACATAAGCCCCAGCGCGCCGAAGAGGAAGCGGTTGTCGGGTATATCGCCCGAGACCATGGCGTTGGCCAATGCGTTTACGGCAACCATCAGCACAATCACACGCAGCGGGTCGGCCGCGATACGGGCCGTTGTGCCCAGGCTGCGTTTGGCCGTGACGAACAACCACGCCAGCAGGCCCAGGCCGCAGAGGCCGAGCTCGACCAGGATTTCCAGCAGAAGGTTGTGTGGATAGGCACGTTGGTCGATTTGGAAGTGCAGCACGGGCCAGGAGCCTAGCCCGTGTCCGATGTATGGCCGCTGCCACCAGTATTCGAGGGCCGCCTGGCAGTATTGCGTGCGGGTGTAACTCGAGTTGCCCCAGTCGGACTGAAACAGGCCTGCCATGCGACGCAAGGTTTGCGGCGCCTGTTCGCTGTAGCCCAGGTAGAGGGTCGTTATTCCGGCGACGATCAGCAGTGCCGCATAGGCCCACATGGCGCGGCGGTGGCGATTAGCGGATGCCGAGCTCGCGGCCAGGAAAATTGGGACCATGCTGCCGGCAAATGTTGCCAAGAGCGGCATTCTTCCGCCCAGTATCAACAGCACGAACCCGAAAAGGGCCGCCGTGGCCAGCCCCAGCGTGCGGCCGAGCGTGGTCTTGGCCACGAACAGTCCGTATCCCAAGGCGACCAGCGCGGCCGGTCCGATAACTCGCCCCAGGCCCAAGTAATTTCCGCCCAGGGCGGCCACCGATCGGCCGTCGCCGCTTTGCTGATGGGCCGTCAGGCTTTCGACCGATAGCCAAACGGCGAAGAGCACCAGCAGCAGCAGAAATCGCTCGACGCGGCGTCGGTCGGAGGCGATTATCAGGCCGGTGGCCACGGCCGTCCAGGTTGTCAAGACGCCGATATGCAGGGCTTTGGTGTGAGCATATAGATCGCCGGGCGACCAGAGCATGGCCAGGATCATATAGCCGAACAATGCGGCTGTGGCGGCCATGAAACCGCCGGCCCCGCGTGGCAGGCGGTAGCCGCGTCCGAACAAGATGACTATCCCCGCCACACCGCTTAAGCCCAGGAACAGCACCGTAAGGTCGAGCGAAAAGCGTTCGGCGATCCATTGAAATCGCGGGTCGCCCTTATAGCGGCCGGCCATGAGGAACAGCAGAAACACGGCCTCGAACGAACAAAATGTTGCCAGGGAAACATGCGCGGACCGCCGCCCGTGAGTTGTGGATAAATCGGTTTTAACCACGATCGCCTGACTCATTGAGTTTGTCCCACAACCTTATCAAGTAATCGGGCTAAAACGGCCGCCTGGCTCGACTTCGAGTAACGGGCGATTTCGTTCGCGTCGCCTTCGGCCGACAATTCTTTATCGTTCACACCGCTTAAAAATATGCAAACTTCCGACGCCGTCGAACAGATGCGTCCCTTTTGGGTCGATGCGAGAATCGGGCCCATTTCTGAATCGGGTTGCGTTACCGCCAGCACCGGTCGCGGTCGGGCCACCAGTTCCAGGAACTTGCCCGTCAGCACGCCGCGCGACGATTCGAATGTGTCGACAACATCGTCCAACACCAAATTGGCCACCGCACGGTCGGCCTCGGCGGCCACTTCGCATGGCGAACATGGCGGCAGAAGGCTGACCCGATTTGTCACGCCCAGGCGTTGCGCCTCGCCGGCAAAGGCTTGTTCGAGATGCGGCGGGCCTAGCGAGCGGACTCGCAGTTCCAATTCTGGTTCAGCGGCCAAGGCTTCCAGCACCACGCCGGCGGCACGCATCCGCTCGGGGTAAAATCGCCCGGCATAGTGCAGGTATGGCCCCTGTGTGCGTGGCTCTTGGACGGGCGTCTTCTGTGCAACAGGCGTTTGCCCGGCTGTAAACACCTCGGGGTCCCAGCCGTTGTAGATCACCTCGGCCGGTTTGTTGTAAGCACGGCTGAGTATATCGGCCCAAGTGCGTCCGGTCGAGGTCACCGCTGCTGCGTCGGCCAGCAAACGGGCCTCGATGCGGCGGTCGAGATAGCGGGCTGCTGCTGGTCGGCCGTCGTGTCGCAGGGCAGCCAGATCGCGATAGTCGGCCACCCAGGGCACGCCCAAGCGGCGAGCAAAATGGCGGGAGATCCACAGCGAAGCCGCCGGGCCGAACGTGCCCAGCACGGCGTCGATTTTCGGTAGACGGCCGCAGACTTCATCTGTGCGAGCAAGAACCTCACGTCGCCAGTTCAAACAGGTGTGGTCGACAGCGCGGAGCTGCATGCGAGTCATGGCCAGTAATGTGCGAAGAACCCGTAGCGGCGGGGGCAAACGTTTGCGTCGCCCGGCGGCGTGGCCATTGATTTTGGCCGTGGACTGAGGATGCCGCCCGATGCGAATCACCTGCTGCTGGGGAATGCCCATCGGTAAAGGGCCGCTCGATTCGGTCGTCAGAACCCAGGGCGTCCAGCCGTGTCGCGCAAGATGCGGCGTGAGGAACCCGAACCGCCGCGCGGCAATATTGTTAAGCGGCGGAAAACTATGGCTGATGACCAGAACGTGTTTCGACATTTTTTTGTTTCTTTTGGGATGTCGAATCTTGTTACAATTAGCTGGGTGCCATGCCCACGCTTGTCGTGGGCATGTGGGTCGCATTTGCCGAGTGCCTCTTGCATGGCCACGCAAGCGTGGACCATGGCACCCAATCGCTATCCACTTCTGTGCTCCATCTTCCCCATTCAAGCCGCCGGTCGATCCTCGACGTCCGTGCCTTGCGAACGGCTCTGGCGGTTGATTGCGGCGATTGATTCGCGTACGGTTTTGGCGACCGTTTCCACCTGGGCTTCGCTAAGCTCGGGGAAGATCGGCAGGCTGATGCAGCGTTCGCTGACACGTTCGGCGCAAGGGAAGCAACCCGGCCGGTAGCCCAGGCGGGAATGCACCTTTTGCAAATGCAGGGGGACGGGATAATAAACGGCGTTGCCGATGCCGGCGTCCTTCAAACGTTCGCACAACTCGTCGCGGTTGGGAACCTGGACGGTGTACTGATGGTAAACGCACTGGACGACCTGGCCGCCTTCGGACGTTGTTTGGTCGCGGGGCACAAACGGCCCGTCTTGCGAAAGTTCGCGGGGACAAATAACCTCGGGTGTTTCGGCGAAGAGGCGATTGTAATGATAGGCGTGTTTGCGTCGCAGCGATTCCCACTCGGGCAAGTGCGGCAGTTTGACTCGCAGAATGGCCGCTTGCAACTCGTCCAGGCGGCTGTTGAGGCCGAGTTCGTCGTGATAGTATTTCACCCGCCCGCCGTGGCGGCGAAGAACCTCGACCCGTTCGGCAAGTTGGAGGTTGTTGGAGACGATCATGCCGCCGTCGCCGAAACAGCCCAGGTTCTTGCTGGGAAAGAAGCTGAAGCATCCGGCGTCGCCAAAGGAGCCGGTGGCGCGGCCTCGATAGCGGGCCCCAATCGATTGGGCGCAATCTTCAACAACGCGGAGCTTGTAGGTTTCGACCAGCCGCATAATTGGGTCCATGTCGCAGGGCTGGCCGAAGATGTGCACCGGCAGAATCGCCTTGGTGCGTGGGGTGATGGCCGTCTCGACCCACTTGGGATCGATGTTGAACGTGTCGGGATCGATGTCGACGAACACGGGCGTGGCGCCCAGTCCGGCAATCGACTCGCTGGTGGCCACGAATGTGAAGGGAGTGGTAATAACCTCGTCGCCGGGGCCCACGTTCAAGGCACGCAACGAAAGCCCCAGAGCGTCGGTGCCGCTGGCCACGCCGACCGCCTGCCGACCGTCGCAGTAAGCGGCAACTTCGCGTTGAAATTCGCTCACGTTGGGCCCGAGTATGTAACGCGCGGCGGCCGCCGCTTCTTGCATGGCGGCGTCGATTTGCGGCTTGAGCGCTTGATACTGTTGCTTGAGGTCGCAAAGGGGGATCATGTTCTGTAGTGTCCGTTTTACATTAGTGTTTTCAACGTTAGCCGCCGAGCTTGCTCGCGATTGACGTGCCTAACATCAGCCGTTTCGCAACGGCCGCAAGCGGCTCGGCTAACCAGTCTCGTGTGATACTCTCTATCCTCTAAGCCGCAACATGCACCAGCTTGATTCGCATCTCGCTCAGCCGTTCATACTCCCGACTACATTTTTGGCACGTTGCTTGCCCCGTTGCTTGGGCCGTTTTTCCGAAGTCTAGTTTGTCGCCGCACTTGCAGGCCCAACCTTGCGGTACGGCGGGGTTGCCGTAAACCAAGGCGTGGTCCGGCACATCGCGAGTCACCACCGAGCCGGCCCCGATCATGGCCTGGGCGCCGATCGTGACGCCGCAAACAATCGTGGCATTGGCACCGATCGTGGCTCCGCGTCGCACCAGCGTGGGGCGAAAATCATCCGCGGGGTCGCGGGGGAACGCACTGCGCGGAGTGAGCACGTTTGTGA
>CAZISU010000644.1:0-4501 GCA_964541935.1 uncultured Planctomycetaceae bacterium
TAGAGCACAAAATTTGGGGGGTTGGACACGATCTGACCAACCCCTGTGATATTTTTAGCGTGCGAGAGCGAATCCTTTATATAACAAGTCCTCAGAGACAACACCTTACCGGGGAGAAAGCCATGCCGGAAAAATCTTCATGCACATCGCCCAAAAAACAACTGCTGGGTGAAATCGAGACGCGGATCACGGGGATGCAGTATTACGAGACCGCTGTGGCACCAGGCGAGCAGTTAAACCTGGAACGTGAGCACGACAATACCCATGATGAGCAGGCGATCCTGGTCGAAAACGGCCTTTTTGAACCGGTCGGGCATATCCCCCGGCAGCTTTGCTCTTGGCTGGCTCCGCTTACGTCGCCAACAAGTGATCGCCACAAGTCGGGGGCAGCTTGTTTAATTCGAAACAAGGAGCCTCCACACTCATCCTGTGCTGCGATGACCTTCGAGATCACGGCGGCTTGCTTGGCCACCACGCCAGCCCCAGGACTTCGCTTCAATCACCATAAACGGATTCCATCGCCTGCAAAGCAGCCCGGTAGCTGCGATTGTCATAGTGATTAGGCAAGGGACCGAGCAAGTGGGTCCGCCAGGGTAAAGTGGTCTGAGCTACCGGCAGGATTTCCCTTGCCCACCAAACCGGTAACTTTCGATTTGGTGCTTCACAAGGCTATAACGGTTTGCTAGAGTAAACGTGTTCCAGCTATTGTTGCTGGCATGGCGGTTTGGTAGAGCCGTGCGAAAACCGAAAATGTCGGCCGTCGCGAGAATGTTGAGGGTACTATAGATTCATTCTTCTGTTGGTAAGATTATGAAACGCCGCGATTTCCTTAATACTCTGACCACGACCAGTCTGCTGTCGATGTTGGACCCGAATTATCTAAGTGCCAAGGAAAAACTTCTGTCCGGCAAAAGTCCAACCGCTGCCCTGCCCAAACGTCGCTTCGGGCGTGCCAAAGACATGATCTCAATAATTGGCTTCGGTGGGATTGTGGCTATGAACGTGACACGCGAGGAGGCGGCCAGATACGTGGGCGAGGCGGTGGAGCGGGGCGTCAACTACTTCGATGTCGCACCCTCATACGGAAACGCACAACAGCGTTTGGGGCCCGCATTAAAGCCTTATCGAGACAAATGCTTCCTGGCATGTAAGACAACTAAACGGGATGCCGCCGGGGCTTTGGAGGAATTGAACCATTCCCTGAAGACACTCCAAACGGACCATGTCGACCTGTACCAGCTCCACGCCATAACAAAACTTGAGGATGTCGAACAATCTTTCGGACCAGGCGGGGCAATGGAAACTTTTGAAAAAGCCCGTCGGCAAGGAAAGGTCCGTTACATTGGCTTTTCGGCTCACAGTGAAGAAGCCGCTCATGCGGCTTTGGACCGCTTCGATTTTGACTCCATCCTATTTCCATTGAGCTTCCCCACCTGGATTAAGGGCAAGTTTGGCCCGTCTGTTCATAAAAGGGCACAAGATGACAAGCGGGGCATTCTTGCTATCAAGCCGATGGCCCATCAGAAGTGGCCCAAATCGATAAGCAGAAATCAACGCCCGTGGAAAAAGGCCTGGTATGAACCCTTTGATGAGATCGACAAGGTGGCCCTAGGCCTCCGCTTCACGCTTCATCTGCCGGTCAGTTCGATGATTCCGCCCGGACATTGGAAACTGTTGAAGATGGCTGTAGATCTGGCTCAGTCGGGAGCATTGACGCCGCTCAACCAAAAAGAACACAACTTAGTTGCGGCAATTGCAGATGAATGTGAACCGCTATTTATCAAGCCTATGCCGTAATGCGTCTCCCCATTATAGATTAACAGCTTTATACAGATTAGAATCGGTGCCCACGCTTCAATTCCGCAAGAAGTAGAGTGTTTTACCGAAGGGTAGGTTGTCGTCAAACGATACGGCTTGAAGATGACCTGCTCCCCATCGAGATACGCTTTGAGTGGTAAACTGCCAGCCCATACGGAGTGAAAGACTAACCGTTTGCCTTGTGACCATGCCAACTATCCGCTGTACATCAAAACTCCTCGCTGACATCGACGATTCGTCGTTGGCGGAGTCCACCCAACACCATTGTCGCCAGTTTACATGACCGAATGCCTGTCATCCTTTCTGAAAGTGCCGCCATGCAATGGTTGGATCAGAATCCAGGTGACACCAATTCACTTGCATCCTTGCTGGTTCCTTATTCCGATTGTGAGATGGTTGCTTATCCTGTCATGCCGTTGGTGAACTCGCCAAAACACGATTCCGCCGACTGCATCCGACCACTAGTTCAAGATGACTCGGACTAAAGAGAGAAAGGAAAACAATGCGTTTTACAGAAGACCAAATCAAACAAAGCATACTGCATCCCGTGAAAGAAGCCCGGGATGCCGCTGTTTACTACTTCGCCAACTCGTACAGCACCGATCCCGAGATCATGTTGCTGGCCATACAGGCGATAGACAAGTACGGTTGGGACCATGCCTTCGACTTCTATACTTTCATGGGCAGGATGGTCCAGAGCGAAGCCTCATTGCGTTGGACGATCGAGCAACTTGAAAAGTGTGGCATGCCCGACAACGAAAAAGAGTCACAACGGATATCGTGGCTTTGCGATGTCTTGGAAAATGCTGATCTGGACTTACTCGCTACCCACAAGCAGGAAATTCTAGATCTGGACACCGTGGACGAGGATTTATGGGAGATAATTGAGGAGCGTATTCTTCTTGCTACGTTTTCACCCGAAAACATTTGGCAGGAATTTGAGGAGTTTTGCGACCTGAACAAGGACGTGGAATACCTTGATGACGAGGACATCTATTACGCCCATCGAATAGTTGAGGCAATGGGCCGTCACCCCGGTATTTTCGACGATAAGGTTCTCGACATACTCTCCCAGGACATCGACGATTACACGAACAATCCCATGATGTGGATGGAGCCCTGTGCCGTGAGGTTGGCGGGAGAGTTGCGATTGCAGGCAGCGGTCCCCCTGATTATTAGAAGGCTTCATGAGGACGGCGAAATACTTTACCCGGACTGCATCCGCTCCCTCATAAAGATAGGCAACGACGAAGTGGTCGATGCTCTTGCAGACGAGTATACCAAGGCCAATGGAGGATTCCGGATATCCGCCGTAGAGATTTTCGAGTATATTCATTCTGAACGAAGCATAGAGCAAAGCTTGGCTCTCTTAGATGACGAAAAGGATCTCTCAACCAAATGCTTTCTCTGCCAAGCGGCACTCATGAATTTTGAGGACGAGGCAATCGGACCCGCTCGCCGGCTAGTCCTGGAAAATGAACTCGACCCGGATGTGTTGGAAGTGCGTCGGGATTTGCTCAACGCTTGCATATTGATGAAACTTGATTTCCCGGAGTTCGAGCAGTGGAAGGAGGAAGCCAAGCATGACGCTGAGTTTCGGAAGAAATGGTACGCCGACAATTATTCTGGTGAAGTTGATTATGAAGAGGAAGAGTACCCAGATGACTACTGCGACGGTCCTTTGTTGCCACCCGAGACGATTGTCCGGGAGCAACAAAGGGTTGGGCGGAACGAGCCTTGCCCATGCGGGAGCGGAAAGAAGTACAAAAAGTGTTGCTTGAGGAAAGAAAATGGGGCCTCGACATCTACCCAGAAATGATCAATAGCTGCGGCAAGCACAAACCATTAAAAACAATCACCGTCCGCACAAGGACCAAAGCCATGACCACCAAGTTTATTTTTTTCCTCTTAACGACGGCCTTACTCATAGGCTGCTCAAGCGAGGCAACTACGCCGCCCCAGCCTACTCAAAAACCTGCCGCCCAGCAGACCGAGCAGGCTCCAATACCTCCAACCAAGACCGATCAAACCTTCACCCACACCATCACCACTGACACGGAATACTATTTTGGCGGCCCCCAGCAGGCTCGTCCACCCGAGGGCAAGATGAAGGCGGGAACAAAGGTGACTTTGGTCGAAGAAGCTGGCAGTTATTGCCGTGTGAAGAGTGAGGATGGCGTGGTGGGGTCTGTGCTTGCAGACAGTTTGAAGGCAATTCCGGCTGAGGAAAAGTGAACCAATTGACCGAACAGTGGTTTGTTTATATCATGCGATGTGCTGACCGTTCACTCTATACCGGCATCTCAAATGATTTGGACCGGCGACTCAAACAACACAACGCAGGCACCGCTTCACGCTACACACGCAGTCGATTGCCGGTCACTCTTGAATATCAGGAAGAGCAACCGAATAAGAGTTCGGCGTTGAAGCGAGAGTTTGCAATCAAAGCTCTGTCACGGAAGGCGAAAGAAACACTTATCAGCACATCACGGAATGAATCTTCATGACTGACATCAAAGGCCAATACCTCTACGTCAACCTGAGTGCCTCGCAAGTCAGGCAACGCCTCAAGGGCTTTGGTCACGGTGTCAGGAAGGTCCAAAGTGCTGGTAAGAATCGAGCATTGGTCATCCACACAGCCACGGGGCAACATCTCAAAGAATTGAAAACTGTGTTTGATGAT
>CAZISU010000645.1:0-4498 GCA_964541935.1 uncultured Planctomycetaceae bacterium
CGCTTCGCTCGGTTCTAGCGCGCCGGCGTCCAGCGGTTCGCTTTGCGAAGATTCGATGGTTCGCGAATCGCCGCCCGCGGCCCTTTGTCTCTTGCGGCTGTTTGCGGCCAACCGCCTTCCGATCGTGAACAGCCAAGTCGAAAACTTCCAACGTGGCTGATACCGATCCAAGTTCCGATACGCTCGGATGAATGTCTCCTGCAAAATGTCCTCGGCGTCGGTTTCATTGCCAAAGCGTTTCAAAAAGTGTAACAACGGAACCTGGTGACGGCGCAGCAACTCCTCGAAGCTGTCCATACAGCCCTTTTGTGCCTGTAGGGCGAGCGTTTGGTCGTCCATACTGCTTAGTTTGCCTGAAGTTGCTTATTCCACTCTTGCTCGATCAATCGCATCACAACCGGTCCCGGCATCCGCCAGTCGATCCGGATTGTGGCGTCGTCAACTTTGATTTTTATGCCTTTTAATGATTCTATCAGGTATTTGTCGCTGGTCGCTTCCAGGCGTTTCATCGCCATGAACCCGTCGATTACGTCGTTTATCTGCCGCGCGGTTTCCTCCGCTTTGGTGTTTAGCACCGCGGATATGAACACCTGTTGGTCGGCCTCGCCCAGATCGAGCAGTATGGAACTGCAATACCGAATCAGCGGCGAGACGAACGGAATTTCTTCGCTGTCGAGATCATCCAGCCCCACGGCCCCGATCTCGAAGACCGTGCCCTTGGCAGCCTTGCGATTCAAGGGCGAGTCGCTCTGGGCAAGGTTCGGTTTCTTCTCGTCCAAAACATCCAAGGCGGCTTTGACTTCGGCCGTTTTTCGACCAATTACAACCAGAGCCGGTCGATAAAAGCAGCCGGTAACCTCGCTTTTGAGACCTTCGACCTCCTGTACCCAGATATGCAATTCGTGATCGCCGTATTGTTGTGTCTCGTGGGTAGTGTTCTGATCGAGAACTGCTAGAAGCTGCTTGCGGTCGACTTTAGCGCGAACGATGACCACGCCGCCATATTGTTCAAACTGCGTTGCGTAGAAAGTCATCCCCCGCACGTCTTCCAGCAGATCCAACCCGATGGTCTCGCGAACGTCTTGCAGCGTCTCTTTGGCAAAGCCGTGACTGAGCCAATCCTCATATATCTTATAGCCGACCTTGGTGGCCTTGCCGGCATCGAAGTCCATATGCACCAACCATTTAGCGTCCGCGGCTACTTCTTTACGATCCAGCGGCTCGGCCAAAGCCGTCGAAACCCAACATGCCGCCAGACAAATGGCCAACGCTGTGGGTAAGAAGGTTATGCAAAAGAAACGATTGGTGATGATCATACTGATTGTCCGCGAGATTGAGCTTTGTGCGACCGCCCCTGCGGGCAGCCCCTGTAAGCAGCCCCTGTAAGCAGCCCCTGCAAGCAGCCCCGAGCAATTGTAGCCCCTCTACCGACTTATACACTGGAAACAACTACTTGGTCACCTGAAAACGGCAAAAAATATTTTCCGAGCCCAAATTTCGCATAACAGCATTAAATAACAACAATTATCGGGGGGGAGCATTGGCTGACCATGGACCAAGCAAGAATCTTGACAGCAACGGTGGTTATGCATAAAATGCGATCGGACACGCGTCGAATCATATTTCAATTCGACGGCAACCCATAAACCGTTATGCTGAAAGTGGTTCTAGGCGAAAGGCCTGCCCATGATTCGTAAAACGTCGTTCTGCCGGGTGTTTGTTTTGCTGCTGTTGCTAGCCCCTTGGTTGGTGATAGCGGCCGGTTGCGGTCCCAACCGTCCCGAGGTTGCCAAGGTTAAAGGCCGGGTAACATTTCGGGGTGCTCCCGTCGCCTCCGGCACGATCTTTTTCTGGCCCGAAACCGGACGTCCTGCCCGTGGGAAAATCGCTTCCGACGGCACCTTCTCGCTCACCACCTTCGATGCGGACGATGGGGCCGTTCTTGGTACTCATTGCGTTACCATCGAGGCGACCATTGTGCATGACAGTGGGCCAAAGCCTACAAGTATGGAAGAAGAGATCGCAATGGCAAATAAGGGTAAGCCTAACCCTCAAGCCAAATCATTCGTTCAGCAACTCGTTCCCCAAAAGTACTCTAATCGCGCGACTTCGGGGCTGTCGGCCACGGTTAAGCGAGAAGATAATTCTTTCGATTTTAACCTGTAGAGAAAATGGAGACGGTTCACATGTTCATGGTTCGTGATTATGCAAACGTTCGGTTCTCTTCCATTCAGGCAAATTGCCGTCGACGCGGTTTTACGTTGGTCGAGCTATTGGTGGTAATCGCCATCATCGGTATCCTCATAGCCCTTCTGTTGCCGGCAGTTCAGGCAGCCCGCGAGGCTGCGCGCAGGATGCAATGCACGAACAATCTCAAGCAGATGGGCACCGCCTTACATAACTACCACAACAACTTCGGATCATTTCCCGCCGGCACGATAGTTGATCAAAAAGACTGCAAGGTTGATTGCCGCGGAACGTCTTTTTACGTTACCATCTTACCATTTCTAGAAGAGGAAGCGACTGAAGGGATCTATGACTATGACGCCCCGAATGGATGGATTCAGCAGTCTTCCGCAGCTATGAGCCGACTTGGATCTACCAGGATTCACACCTACGTTTGCCCCAGTATGACTGAGTGGGCGTCGTGGAAGCCTCGTCGCGACTATTACGGTATTGTAGGCGGAAAGGAACGCCGTTCATATTATAAGCGCGGCGACGTTTTCGATGACGGCGTCATGTACTTGAACAGCTACACAAAAATTCGCGATATCAGCGACGGTACGGCCTGCACTATGGCCGTGGGTGAATCCGTTCATCCGACCATTTGGGGTAACGGCAGTGGCTATGGCGATGGTTGCGTCGGCGGCCCATCTGCCTGGTGGTTTGGTGGGTCATGTGGAATTGGTAACCCTGAAATATTTTCCTACTCACGTATACTGCGTTGCACGAAACACCCAATCAACAGCGACCTCATGTGCATGTCAGAAATCGATGACAATAACGTACCCTGTGGAAGCAAGCACGCCGGCGGGGCCAATTTCCTTTTCTGCGACGGACACGTTACTTTTTTAGACGAGACCATCGACTGGGTCTTGTACCAGGAACTTTCAACCCGCGCCGGGGGCGAGATTATCGAGGCGGGAAATTATTAGCCTAGCGGTAGATTCGTGTTAGCGGCGGGGCTTGTCCCCGCGTTAACGTGCTACATCAAGGACGCTCTAGCAGCGGCTGTACCATACCGTTCCAAAGTCGGTAGCCTTTTTCGTTCAGATGCAGCCCGTCTTTTTTGAACAGCTCGGCCCGGGGCTTGCCGTCGGCGCCGATCATGGGCGGGTCGATGTCGATGAATACCAAACGCTGGTCTTTTTCGGTCTCGGCCCGGATCAGCTTGTTGGCTTTGCGGACCTTATCGATCAGCTTCCAACGCGCGATGCAGGGCTTGATTGCCACGTACAAGATACGCGTCTTTGGTAGTTCGGCGTGGACTGTCTTTACGAATCGGCGGTAATCGTCCGCCACGGTCTCGACACTTTTGCCGGCCGCCAGATCGTTGTCGCCGGCATAGAACACAATCGTCCGGGGCCGATAGGGCAGCACGATGCGGTCGGCGAAATGGATCGAATCGGCAATCTGCGAGCCGCCGAAGCCGCGATTTATAACCAGCAATTTGGGGAACGATTTGTCGACATCCCAGAGGACTATGCTGGAACTGCCAACGAACAAGATGCCCCCCTTGTCGGGCGGATTTTCGCGGTCGAGTTTTTCGAATTTGCGAATCGTCGACTCCCAGCGGTTGGCGGCTTCGGCCGCTTGCGCGAACGTTAGGCAGCAGATGCCTAACGTTAACAAGCTGATAATATTAATTCTTGAATTCATAGCGTCTCCTTGTTTCAGCTCAATGGCACAATTACTGAATCGTTGCCTTGGTCTTTTTGCCACGGCGATCTCACCGAGGCGATCAGGCACACGGCTACGATTATAAGGCCCAGCAGGCTTGGGTTCAAGAACAGCCACCACAGAAGTCCAGCTATAACGCCCAGTAAATGCGGCCAGCGCCTGGCAAGCGTGGGCAATAGTCCGCCGCGCGAAGCCTGTCGCACGAGGCCGATAGTGGCTACGATGGCAAGCACCGCATATAAGCGGCCCCAGATACTGGACGTCCGCCGCGCAACAAACGAAAGATCGCCTTTGCTGCTACCGGCGGTTCCACCGTCAGTGGCATTGGCAGTGGCACCGGCGTGATTATCGTCTTCAGTCAAAAGGGCCACCGGGCGGGGCGAGGCCAGCGTTGTCTGCCAAAGTGAGTTCACCGCGACGGCGGGCGGTAGTTCCTCTCGCCAACGATTAAGAATATCCTCGGCTTGCAGCTTTTTGGCGATTTCAAGCTGCCGATTTTCCGTTCGCTGCAACAGATCCCGGGCCGAACGAACCAGTAGCGGCTGATTTACATCAACCAAGAGGCGGCGAACTTCGTGTTGCATGACCACACAGCGAC
>CAZISU010000646.1:0-4494 GCA_964541935.1 uncultured Planctomycetaceae bacterium
CACGCAAAGCCGCCCAAGACCATCCAAGCCATTGAGCCCAAACAACTAATTCGCTAAGGTTACAGTATCGGAAGAGAATGTTATCGAGCAGCGGCAAGCCCGGTTATCTGTTAGAGGCTGTTCAATAAACAGTGGTTAGATGTACTGTGAAACCATGATTACTCTAGACGAATCAATAGGACGGGTGCTTGACGAGGCCGGTGACGGAATGGCCATTGACCGGAAGATGATCGTTGAGAAAGAGTATGGCTGGGTCCTGTTTCCCAATTCAAGGGAGTATATTGAAACAGGCGATATGAAGGAAATGCTAGTCGGAAGCGGCGGTGTTCTCGTTCTAAAAGAGACTGGGCGAATGATTCAATTTGGCTCAGCTTTCAACTTAGAAACCAATTTGAAAATCTTTGAGTTGGGATATCTAGATCATGACAATTGGGATATCGTGATTACGCGAATTCGAAATGAACGAGAGGCTGTAGATCTGATTTGTTGCCTCGGTGCCACTTATGTCATTCCAGAATGCGAATTCGGAGTCGAGTGGCGCGTTCCGAAGGCATATACAGTCAGGCAGATTCAGAAAATGATTAGAGACGTTCCTCTTCGGATGAACCTTGGCGGTATATACTTTAACCACGAGTTCATTGAGTCTCTCAAAAAGCAGAATTTCTTCGAGTATAGACTAGAGCCAAATGATGGCTACGAAAATCGCATCTAACAAGGCACCGGCTGGCTGGGGCAAGACGAAGCGATGCCCCAGTGTTTTGCACCTGAGGATCCGCTCCGCCTTCCCAATTTCAACGCGCCGTCAAATCAACTTCGTAATCCCTGGCATTGGTAGCGGGTAGTTGCCGTCTATGCCGGGCAGGGTGGGCGGCTTGGTGTCGAAGTTTGATTCTTCAGGCGTGGGGCCGTAGCGGAGGTCGGAGTTCTTGGCTGCTTCCCAGGTGACGGGCTTGCCCGTATAGGCGGCGATTTGGCCTTGGATGCCGATCAACGTGCTGTCGTTCATGTAGGAGCCGCTGTTGAAGGGCTTGCCTGCGCGGATGGACTTGACCAGCACGTCTTGTTCGACCTGATAGGGGTTTTTGTGCTCGCCCTTGTACTTCCAGTTGGTTTCGCCCGTGATGCGATACTTGTCCAGGTGGCAGGTGCCCTTGGTTCCCATGATAATGTCGCCCGAGTTGTTGTAGCAGCCGACTTCAGTGCGGCTCAGCGCGTAGAGCCGCGTCCCGCTTTCGTATTCGTAGACGACCGTGTGGTGGTCGAACATATCGCCGTAGACTTCGCCGAAGGAGGCCGAGCGGCCGGCCAGAGCGAAGGCCGTTTTTGGCATTTCGTCTTTCATTACCCACGACATGCGGTCGACGTTGTGTACCAGCGATTGGGGCACGTCGTCGCCCGAGAGCCAGCGGAAGTGGTACCAGTTGCTGAACTGGTACTGCGTTTCGCTCAGCTTGGGATCTCGTTTCACCAGCCGGTACGGTCCCCGCAGGAACATCGACTGCATGGCCACAATATCGCCGATGGCTCCGTCGTGGATGCGCTTGATGGTTTCCTGCCAGCCGGGGTTGAAGCGGCTTTGCAAGCCGGAGACCAGCGAGAGGTTTTTCTGTTTGGCCGTCTCGCAGACTTTTCTCATGCGGCGGATGCCGACGGGGTCGATACCGTGGGGCTTTTCGACGAAGACATGTTTGCCGGCCGCCACCGCCGCCTCGGAGTACATGGGATGGAACTTCGACGCGCAGGCGATGAGCACCAAGTCGCAGCAGTCGATCACCTTTTTATACCCGTCGAAATCGGTAAAGCAGCGCTCGGGCGCGACGTCGACCTGTTTGGGATGGCCCCCGGCAAGGTTCTTTCGCGCGGCTTGCAGCCGGTTGTCGAAGATATCGTACATGGCCACGAGCTTGACGCCCGGGTCGGCCGTCATGCATTAGGACGCCGCTCCGGAACATCGTCCGCCGCAGCCGATCATGCCGATCTTGATCGTGCCGTCGCCGGCAGCGTGTGCCGAGCGAGCGATCGACAAGGCGCCAAGCGTGGTCATACCGGCTGCGGCCGTGTTGGTCGTTGTTTTGAGAAAATCGCGTCGCGTGGTTTTGGGCCCGGGAGAGTTTGTGGGGGATGATTGCGGTGCCGAGTTTTTGCGGTTGAGCATGTCGATATCTCCAGGTAATGGGTGGGTTGAGTTGAAGTGTACGGCCAAGATGTTACCATACTACTCGGTATGGCCGTGGGGACGCAAGGGGGTTTATTAGTATAATTCATTGCTGCATTTTACTAGTCGCGCGGTACTGGACACGAACCCAGCCAACACACCGTTAAGTGTATGCATAAAAAACCCTCCATCAGCACGAAGCTAATGAAGGGTTTTATGTTTCTGGTTGTTGTTAATTTCTACTTTCTGCGTCCTAAACTGAGCAGACCAGCTAAACTGAGAAACAAGTAGGTTATGGTATTTGGTTCTGGCACTACAAGCGTATTCCCTTCAATAGCATTCCACGCATTCAATGAACTTTGTGAACCTGCATCAAAAGTGTCCCACAATTCTGTCACGTCAAGCCAGTTGAGTGAATCGAGTTCACCGGTCAGCCTGACAACATGGCTGCCATCAAGATTGGTTGCTCCCACCAGCAGCAGTGTTTCAAGATCGTCCATCGTGTTCATCTCCCACAGGTAGAAAATGTCCGTGAAGTCAACACCACTCATGTCAAGGTTCGATACGCCTGCCAGTTCCGCTATGCCGGTGTGATAGGAAGCACCGCCATCCATAAGTACATTAAAAACCGACTGGCTAAGCGTTGCATCCGTCAACAGTACGCTTGTGAGCGGATTGTCGCTGATGTTGAAGCGATGCAAAGAAGACAGGTCTGAATTGCTTAGGTCCATAGTTTCAATCTGGTTACCATGCAGGACCAGCGAGTACAGATTTGTCAGCCCGGAAACCGCCGAGATGTCGCTGATCTGGTTACTGCGCAGGTGCAGGTCGATCAGATTTGTCAGTCCGGAAACCGCCGAGATGTCGCTGATCTGGTTAAAGCTCAGGTACAACCCTTTCAGATTCGTTAGCCCGGAAATCGCCGAGATGTCACTGATCTGGTTATTGACCAGACTCAGAAAGTCCAGATTCGTCAGCCCGGAAACCGCCGAGATGTCGCTGATCTGGTTCTCGTCCAGGTGCAGTCTGCTCAGATTCGTCAGCCCGGAAACCGCCGATATGTCGCTGATTTGGTTCTTGTCCAGGACCAGTCTGTCCAGATTCGTCAGCCCGGAAACCGCCGAGATGTCGCTGATCTGGTTAGCGCCCAGGTCCAGGTCGATCAGATTCGTCAGCCCGGAAACCGCCGAGATGTCGCTGATCTGGTTACCACCCAGCATCAGCGTGGTTAGATTCGTCAGCCCGGAAACCGCCGAGATGTCGCTGATCTGGTTATTTTTCAGGTACAGTCTACTCAGGTTCGTCAGCCCGGAAACCGCCGATATGTCGCTGATCTGGTTATAGCCCAGGTTCAGGTCGGTCAGATTCGTGCCATACTCCAACCCGCCGATATTGGAGATATCGCTGAGGTGTGCCGATAGCGAACCCATAGTCGCCATATCCGTATCGGTGATTTCGGTCGGCTCTGGGATACGCAGTTCGTCCCTCACTTCGGCTTCTAGGTTTGCATCTGGAAAGTTCACAACCACAGCCGATGCTGGGGCAGTGATCCCCAACAATATCAGTAGAATTATGCCCGTCAAAGCTGTTGTATAACGCCTCATTAGATGCCCAATCAAAGTAAAGAAATAAATGATGTAGTTAAGGCTCCAGGATAACATACGACTACCATTATTGTCAAGAAAATCACCAAAGATCAAAAAGAGGCTACTTTATTTGCTTTTTCCACATGGGAATAAAAGGTGGAATAAAAGTTGCCAGCCACCCTTTTGACTTTTTCAACGGGTTGCTACCCGATTACGGTTCCCGATACCAGAAGGACCGCCAATAGGCTTGGTCGGTTTCGTATACGTCTAGCGCATCTTTCTTGGGATCGAAATCGTTGGGAAGGATTCCATAGCGTTTCATTTCTCGAATGTACATTTTGCTGGGCTGCTGGGGCGTTCCGCCGGCCATGATGGCGTAGGTTCCGTTGGCTACGGCGCCCGAATCGAGCCAGAGTCGCACGAGTTGCAATTCTTCGGGCGTGGCTTTGACATTGTGATGCGTCGCGTCGAGGCGGATTATCAACTTGCTGGCGGAGCTGCCGATCGTGCGGGGCGCATGGTTGCCGTGGGCGTTGCGGCCGTCGGCAATTTCTCCCAGTTGCGAAACCAGAGCCACGTACGGCAGGCCAACCCGACCGCTGCCGTGCGAGGGCGTCGTGCGTTTGTCGACCAAGCAAATGCCGCCCTGTGGATCCTTCTGTCCGTGGCACTCGGCACAGTGCTTATTGAGGATCGGTTGGATGTGTCTTGCGAAGTCGATAATTTCGGGCACGTCCGGGATAGCCGCGATTT
>CAZISU010000647.1:0-4491 GCA_964541935.1 uncultured Planctomycetaceae bacterium
CCAAAAACGGCTTCTGTCGCTGCACGACATCGGCATTATCGTAATTATGCTTAATCGTGGCTGGCATATGACAGTTTGTGGGAAGCGATGATATGTACATAGCTCACCTGTTTGCGGTCACTGTGACCGAGTGGAAGTTTATGCCCTCTACGGTTCTCCATGGCTGGGCAACGCGTTTAGCGATCTTTACATCGTGGAATCCTGCCGCTTTGAAGGCTTCGAGAAACCGATCGCAGCGAAAAGCGCCGGAAATACATCCGGACCAAAGCTCGGGATCTTGTTGCAGATGAGTGGGGATATCGCGGTCGGATACGATGTCGCTGATTGCTGCCCGTCCGTTATGTTTTAGCACGCGATGGATCTCGGAAAATAATTGACCGCGGTCCTGGGGACGAACCAGATTCAGCACGCAGTTCGAGACTACGCAATCGACGCTTTCGTCGCGAACCAACGGCGCCTCGTGTCGCAAAAGATCTTGCATGCGACGTAGTTCGAATAGATCGCCCACCGTATTGAGTCTGTGATCGGAGGTGTACTCCAACAGTCGTTCCAGGTCCAGAGCGAGATCCTGGATCATGCCGCAGCGAAACTCCACATTCGAGTACCCCAGTCGTTGGGATACCGTGTCGCGGTGTTTTCGGGCCAAAGCCAGCATGTCCTGGTTGCAGTCGACGCCGATCACGCGACCTTTGGCCCCCACGACTTGAGCCAGGATGTAGCAAGTCTTCCCGCTGCCGGAGCCCAGGTCGAGAACCGTATCATCGCGGTTGACGTATGCTGTCGGGTCGCCGCAGCCGTAGTCCACATGGATAATTTCCTCGGGAATCACATCGAGATATTCGCCCCGATACGAAACCGCGCAACATAGGGACTTCTCATTCTGCTTCGATGCTTTCGAATATCTGGCCGCCACGGCCGCCTCTTTGCCAGAAACGCGATCTTGCACGCAACAAGGATTACACTCACTCATGTCAATCTCCTATGATATGTGTCATTGTATTGCACAGCTCATTGGCTGTTAAGACTCCAGTCGTAGTCGATGTACCCAACGGAATAATCGCCGTACTCGATCAACTCACGCGAGACGTCATTGGGCAAATATTCGGACAGACTGTTCAGCCCCTGTTTGGCACTGCCGCCGAAATCGCCGCCGAACCATTTCAGAATCGGAGACACGTAGACAGTTCGCTGGCCGCCTTGCACGCCGGGGTCGTCTACATGAAAGTTCTGCTTTCGCGAAAAGAAGTCTCGTGTATTATCGGCCAGTTGCGACTCGATGCGAGCGGGCAGGTACGCCTCGTTTCTCAGACGGGGACAACTGATCGAAGCGCAGACGATGGCGAAGTGAATCCGCGGCTCGCCCATCTTGCGAAGAATCTTGTGTTCGATGCCGTCTAGGGAATAGCTTTTATCACCGACCGCTAAGAGCAGATCTCGCCAGATGTTATAGCCGCCTATTTTTGCCGTGTGGTTACGAATACTGTCAGTCGGATACTCTCGCAGAATCCCCTTTATTGTGAGGGCATTGTAGGCGTTTATCCAAAAAGCAAGTCGGCTTTCACGCGCAGCGTCCACCTGCGGATCTGCTTGTCCGAGTGAATCGAGATACGCATCGAGAATCGCAATGTCCACCGACGAGTCATGCCAGGATGCATAGTCGACTAGGCCATCCGCATCGACATATTTCGATAGCAGGCGGTTCCAGTCGGCGTGATCGATTTCGTCGAACGAAACAAGTCGTTCGCTTGGGTATCGTTTGCCGACATGCACCTTCGAGTCGTAAACTGATGTCGTAATGGCAAGAACCGCGCCCGCAATAAGAACGCAAACCGTTGTCACCAGAGCAAATCGTCTTGCTCTCATATTCTTCGCTCCCCGAGATACAACATCGCATCTTCAGAACAGTACATCGCTGCCGATGATGCATTGTGAAATGCGGCAATAATTCAAGGGCTATTATCAGCCAGTCAATGCATTAGAGCGTCCGCGATAACTCGGGCTCGGAAACATGTGGAGGACTTGTAATTATTGCAAGGCTGAAGCTTCTCAGGAAGACAACGTTTATTTTGCGTTGTCGTCGGGGAACAGTAGTTCGCCGAGCCTGCTGGAGAGCATGGCCGGCAACAAGATCAGGTCGCCGACCAGGGCCGCCAGCAGCAGCACGCAGACGATCCAGCCGAATCGCGCGGCCGGAAGAAATGAGCTTAGCCCATAGACGGCCAGCCCGGCGCCACAGATGGCCGTCGTGCGTAGCATGGCCGGGGCCGAGTGTCGATACGCGTTGATAATCGCCGCCTGACGCGAGAGCCCGCTTTTCATGCCACGCGAGAACCAGGTGAGGTAATGCACCGTGCCGTCGACGGCGATACCCAGGCCCACGCTGGCGGTCATCATCGAGCCCACATCGATCGACCGACCCAACCAGCCGAACGTGCCGAAGACGAGCATGATGGGGAACACATTGGGCATGATTGACATCAGGCCGAGTCGAATACTGCGCAAACCGAACACCAGCACGACGGCGATCAACAGCAGCGAGACGCTGAAGCTGAGCATCAAGTCGCGGATCAGCGACGGGTGTGACTCGGCCAAGAGCGGAACCGTTCCCGTATAGACGATGGAAACCGCGGGTGCCGGCCCATGTTGGGCATCGAGCACGATCGGGTCGACGACTTTTTTCAGTTCGGCTAGCATCTCTTCGTAGCGTTGCCCGGCGAGACCTTCCAGTCGCGCGGTGATTCGCCAAAGTTCCTCTTCGCCCGAGTCGGCCAAATATGGGTTGGAGTTTATGAGTTCGGCCCGACGCTTCGTCAATCGCCGATTGTAAAGCGTGCGGCGTACCGTGCCGCGTACTCCCCCGGGCGTGCTGGCTCTTGGAAGAAAAGCGGTCAGCGATGCTGTGCTTGTCGAATTCGGCATCGATCGCACGGCCTGCTCTATGCGATCGGCCAGTTCCAGCTTGTCGAGCATTGAGAGCCGGCCGTTACGGTCGAAACGGAGCACCATCTCGACCGGCAGCAGCGGTCCTATGTTTTCCTGGAACCAAGTATGGTCTTGGGCTATGCGGCTGGTTTCGTGCTGCATATCGGTCAGTTGCATGGAGCCTTTGAGCCATGTCAGGCCACCGCCCGCCAGCACTGTAATAACCAGGCACAAGAGCGAAATCAACGTGGCCCGGCGACGGACAAGAGCGGCCAGCGAGTCCCAGGACAATGAATCGATAAAATCGTGGAAACGTCCGCGACCACGGTCGTGTTTTGGCCGCTTGCTTGAGTTTTCGATCAGATGCATGCCACCGGGCAGAACCAAGAGCAAGACCGCCAGAGTTGAAAGCGTGCCCAACGCGGCGAAAATTCCGAAGCAGCGAACCGGAGCCATGCTGCCCAAGGCAAGTGAACCCATGCCGATCGCGCTGGTTATCACGGCCAGCGAGCAAGGGAACCATCCAACCGCAAAAGCGCGGGTCGGGGCCGCAACATCGCCCACCTTTTCCAACGCGTCTTGGTAATAGTTAATCAGGTGCACGGCCGACGATACGAAAATCACCAACAGCAGGATTGGCAATATGGTCATCATGCCGTTGATCTGACCGCTATAGAAATAGACCATCGACAGGCTCAAACACTGGCAATACGAGGCAGATATCCAAACGAGTAACGCGAGTCGGAAACTGCGCAGGCATGGCCAGGCGATGAGAATCACTATCAACGAGGATGGTATCGAGAGCCAATGCAGTGTATTCAGAGCGTCGTTGTCGAGCGTTGCCGTCTCGACCAGATAGCCAACCATGCGAAGTTGCTGGGGATCGATGCCGCATTGTTCATGCGCCAGGCTGCGAATAGTGCTTAGCACGCCGCGGGCTTCTTGGTTGGCTTCGTCCGATAAAACGACAATCACGCAGCTCGTTTGTCCGTCGGGGCCAACGAACATTCCCTGCAGTCGATCTATCGCCTGCTGGTGGGAGAAATCGAGCGGTTCGGAAGTCAGTTCTCGATAGACCTCGGGCCCCGTTATGACTTCACGAAAAAACCGCTGGGCGTCGTTGCCATCGTCGGAGATTGTTGCGCGCACAGCCTCGGCAAATTGGTCCAGGCGAGCATCGTTCAAACTCGCGCCGGGCCACGATATCAGCACGGCGTTTTGCGATCCGAAATGCTCGGTAAACCAATCCAGGTCTCGCCGCGCGTCAAGGTCCGATGCGGTCCAACTGATCGCATCGTCGTTTAGACTATGCAAGCCCTGCAACGTGCCCCAGATTACAAGCGGGAACGTCAGGAACATCAAAGTCAGGGTAATATGTGTGCGCCGCACGAAGCGGGCGTTACCAATATGCGACACATCGCATCCTTAATACCTATGCAGAGTAGATCCCATGGCGTCTCGGTACAAGCATAACTTCTTTTCGTGGCGTTCTCAACGGCCCCACAGCCTTAATGATCGATTCAAACGCTACAACGTGTATTTCACGACAGATCTGTCCCTATTATGGTA
>CAZISU010000648.1:0-4474 GCA_964541935.1 uncultured Planctomycetaceae bacterium
ATACCCATTTCCCCTCGTGGGTGTGCCGTGGCCTATGGGTATTACTCATGGGCCAGCATATGGGCACATATGACGCTAGATCAGGGGGCATACGTACATATTAAGAGGGCATAGGGGGCCCCAAGAGGTCCAGAAGTATAACCATACCCCCCGGGTCGATTGCCATCGTACTATTAAGTTAGCCCCTCTCCCCACTTACGTCAAATCCTCAGATCCCGCCCAGAGCCCCTAGGCGGCCACCTCACAGCCTCTAAGTTCCACGCAGGGGCCCCGAGCCCTCAAATCTCGAACGCTCACAGACGAGCACACAGCGTCGACGTAAGTGAAAATATGCGCTGGGAAAATTCTAGCTACCTATAGGGGGTCCGCTCATCGTAAGCACGATGGACCTTTTGGCCCGAGCGAGTGATAGTAAATGACACCCCCCAGGGCTGACTTATGGTGTACCCCTCAAACCCCTCCGCTCCATTAGCGGGGGCAATTGACGTAAGTCCTTATTCTTAATCTTGGCCGGCCCGGGTCCATGGTCGCGTTTTCGACAAATCCCGCCCCGTCAAATCCGTACCAAAATTTACTACCGGCCCGGCCTCAAAATGCCACTATGACACTGGACGGCACCCCCAGGGCAAGATTCTCATTGGCACGGTATTTGCGATGTGCATATCCGCACGGATGGCAAGTATCAAAAGCGCAAGCCCGCCCCCATTATGGCACTAATGCCCGAACGTGAAAAGCTTAGGGACAATTGTCGCACACCTATTTCCACCATCCGCACCATCAGTCGGAATTACGAAAATCCGTCAGCCCATACTCTACACCCTGCCACCCGAAAGCAGTAGCGTCAGTATAGCGAGTATGTGCCTGTCCGGCCTGCCCAGTCCGCGGATAATCCCCGCGCGCCTGGTAACACCCAGCCGCCAATTCTCGCCGGCCCACCTCATACTGGATTACATGGCTAAGAAATCGTCCAGCATCGCTGAGTTCACCATCCGCGCGAAATCCATCCTTCTGCGCGAGGACCGTGGCGATCAGCTACATGCCCAATGGCTCGACAAGATCGACGCCCTCCGCGCCGAGGGTATGACTCAGAAGAGGGCGACGGTGCTGGCTTCCGAAGACTTCCTTTGTCTGACATGACTACTGAAAGAGAGTATCTACCATGAGTGAGTTACAAAAAGCCGCATTATCCTACGCAAATCTGGGATGGAAAGTCTTCCCGGTTAAACCCGCTGACAAAATTCCACTGACGGCCCATGGCGTGAAAGATGCCACTACAGACGCCGCGCAAATCGAAGCATGGTGGACGCAGTGGCCTGACGCCAATATCGGCTTTGCTTGCGGTGGAGAGAATGGGATCCATGTTATCGACGTGGATGTGGATATTACGAAGGGTATCGATGGTTGGAAGACGATAAACGATCTGCTGGCTTCCGGAAAGACTTTTCCGAGAACCGTTTGCCAAAATACGCCTCGCGGCGGCGCACACTTCTTCTACAGATCAAACGTGAAGCCGAAGAACAAGAACTCATTCATGCACGGCGTAGACATCCGCTCTGAAGGCTACTATGTGCTGCTCCCACCATCTGTCAATCCAAACGGCAGAATGTACGGATGGGCCGATAGGATGAGCCCATGGGAACACAAGCTGGCTGAGTACCCAGACTTCATGCGCCCCGCCGAGCGGACGCCGTGTTCAACACAGACACCGTGTTTCGCGCCAACACAGCAGGCCATATCGTCCATTGATCCTCCCGATATCAACGTGATCGAGCGAGCCAAGCGGTATTTAGCAACCTGCGACGCAGCCGTCCAAGGCCAGGCCGGGCATGACAAACTACTTTGGGCAGCTGGCTGCCTAGTACACGGATTCCTGTTGCCAGACGATATCGCCCTGGAAATACTGGAGCACGAATACAACCCGCGTTGCATACCACCGTGGGATATGAGCAATCCGACCGACGCCAAGGATTTCCGCCGCAAAGTGTCCGAGGCCCGCAAAAATCCGCCAGATAAGCCACTTGGCTGGCTGCTGAACGGGTCGGCCTATGCACCACCGAGCGACAAATTGTCTGCCAATATCGCAGAATTCATTACCAAGGTGCAAAATAGCGGGATAATCCCGGCAGCCAGCCAGACTGCCAACCCCGCTGCTAAGGCCACTTCCGCCACCACGCCTCAAGCTCCCGATCCGATTAGCGTGCCAGTCGTGGATGCGGTGAGTGCCGCCGTTTATTTGACTCAACTGCCGCCTTCGGTAGAGCCAGTTATTACTGGACGCATAGACAAGGGGAATAAAGTGTTTGTGGTCGGCCAGTCTAAGGCTAGGAAAAGCTTTTTGACATTGCAGCTCGCTCTCTGCCTCGCTAGCGGAAAATCGTTCCTTGATTGGGGAACCAGCAGGCCACAGACGGTTCTTCTATTGCAGTTCGAATTGCAACCCGGTTACTACCATCGACGAGTGAGGATGGTTGCCAAAGCCTGCGGTATTAAGCCCGATGATCTTAGCGACCGCCTACAGATCGTCAACCTTCGAGGAAAGGATTTTTTGCTCAAAGATATCCAGGCTTTAGCGAAGAACTATGATGTCGTTATCATAGACCCGCTCTACAAGCTGCTCGACCGTGAAGGAGCTGATGAAATCTCTGCTCCAGATGTAGCACGGGTGCTCGGAAAGATTGACAAGATCGCCGAATCAGGTCCGGCGGTGATCCTGGTCCATCATGCTGTGAAGGGACACATAGGCGACCGACAAACAATTGATCGGGCCGGGGGTTCTGGCATAATAGCCCGCGACTTCGACTGCCTTTTTACGCTGTCGCCGCACGCCGACCATTCCAATGAGTGGACCGTACTGGAGGCCGTCCTGCGAAACCACCGCTCGCCGGAAGCCCAAACGATTGAATTCCGCGAAGGCAAATTCATTGTCCGCGAGGATGTGCCATCCGAGGTGAAGACCTCGCGTCATATAAACCGCCAGCGCCAGACCGGCCAGAGCACCGAGGTCATGGCCATCCAAGTAGGTGAGTGGCTCACAGGGAAAATGAAGACCGCCGATGTGCAGGATCGAATTAAGAATGAATTCTCGGTCGGCCGGGATAAAGTCAACGAGGTGGTTCGCCAATTAGAGCGCAATGGTTTCGTTAGGAAAAAAGACAAAGCATTCCAAGGGCATTGGACCATCAGTCCGCCAGACAAACTGACTAAACTTACTGACGAACAAACAAGTCTGTTTAGTCACTAACGGTAGTTGCTCTCCATACTATACACACGCTGCCCTTATAAAGGATAAGGGCAGTACGTATGCAACCATGTGTATGGTATGGCGAGACGAGCAACATTGGAGTAGAGCAATACCCTGCGGGAGCACTCCGAGTCTTTCCGTGAAATAGCCCATCATCACTGGCCGACTCAAGACTGGGATATTCGGCAGAGGACATCCTAGATCGCGCCTGGCGGCCGACTGGGTGATTCAAGGCAAAGTGTCCTTGTGAAGTGGTTCGCGGCGATTCCAGGCCGTCTGATCGTGTCTCAGGAGGTTTTTAGGACTTTTCGGTTAATAATCGAATTATAGTGCGAAATAATCGTCGGCAAGAACCTGCGCCAGCATCAAGACGCCGAAGATTGAATGTCACGGCAATGGTTTTCCCCATCACCGGCTGAATCCGAAAATTTCCCATCGAACAGCCAATCGTGGACGATATCCGCAACCGCCTTGAGCCGGCGCAGCTCGTTGAGATTGAACTGCGAATAGACACGTCGTTGCAACGACTTACTGGCCCTGCCACGCACGGTTCCGGAAACGTGGCCCATGGTCAGGTCGACCATCTGCGTGTCGTTCACGAGGTCCATGATCGTGCCATAGGTGTGCCGCAAAGATCCGAGGCTAGCACCACAAGGCCGGCTGCCCGCCTTTTTGAGAAGATTGTTAAACTGCCGCGCCAGCCCCTTGCTACCGTTTTCCTTCAGGTACGGGTTTCCCGATTGTGTCAGCAGGATATTGCTGTAATCGCTCCGCGGCCTCTGATTGTCCGTATAATCCCGTATCGCTGCCACAGTCTCGGGCCACAACGCCGCCATGCGTTTGTGCTGCGTCTTGACTCGCCTAAAGTTGTGATAGGGAATCGGCGAGTCAAGGTGAACGTGGCTGTAGCCGATCGCTGCCGTGTCGCTCGGATAAAAGGCACAGTTTACTCCGAGCAAGATCGCCACCTTCATTTTCGCGTCCGCAATTTTGAGGGCATCCAGAATAAGCTCGCGCTCGAAAAAGCGGACCACCCCCGTCCCTTCCTGCTCTGCTTCGATCGCCGTAATGCTGGGCGTCACAAATCGCGGCCCGTAATTGATGGAGTTTTCGTACAGCCCGACCTTCTTGCCCCAGTTGAAAATCGCCTTGACCATGCCAATCAGCCTCTTCCGCGTGCTAAGAACTCGTAAAACTATTGTTTCCTGAATTACTGTTTTCGGCTATAGTTCT
>CAZISU010000649.1:0-4467 GCA_964541935.1 uncultured Planctomycetaceae bacterium
ATCTCGATGGCATCGTGCGAGGGTGTTCCGTCTGAGACCATTGCATCGGAACCCATCACGCTGAGCATGCGTCGATCTTCAAGCGGCTCGCAACGCAAGCGACTGGTGGGTATCTGACGTGTTGAAATCTTTCGAGCCATGATTTCCCCTTGCAATAATGTTGGGCGGACTAAAATCCGTCCTGTGACAATCCATCGCAAAAATAACTATGTTTATCCGATTGTATAAGCATCAAGCGGGTGGTGACTGTTTTCTGCAGGTGGGTATCGCCCGTTCACTAATCTCAATCCAACAGACCCATCAAATCGCCTGATGCGCCCACGTCTGCAAACAGGGCTTGGCGGGCTTCTTCTTCGTCGTCTTGGTCCTGGGAGATTGCCTGCCAATTGGCGGCTAGCAGCGTGGCATCGATGTCGTCCACTTGGCCGTCGCCATTGAAATCGCCCATGGACCATGTGTCTCCGCCCGCGTTTTGCCAGTTGGCAGCTAGAATGCTTGAATCTTCTGCTTGGGTGCCTGTGGATTCTTGCGTTGTGCCCACGGGGCCCTGTGTTGAATCTGTGGTTGAAGTAGTGTTCGGCGAGGGCGAACCCAACTGGTCGAACTCGGGCGGGTAAGCAATTGAAGCATTCGACCGAGCGAGTTGGTAGTTGCTTGCAAAGAAGGCCAGGTCGCCTAGATCGACGGTGCCCGAGCGGTTGAAGTCGGCCGCCCACGCATAGGGGCTATCGGTGGTTACGCCCGGCTGCTCTTGATAGACGGATGCGAAATGTGCAAGGTCGCCCAAGCCGATCACGCCATCATTGTCCAGGTCGTAAGGCACGGCCCGTATTTGTGCGTGCGGAAACTGGCCCAACATCGTTTCGCACTCATCCGCTCCGAACCAGGTAGATTGCATCAGTTCAAAAGCGATTCCATTATTAACGGCGGGCAAGTATGTACTGTTAATCTCAAACGGCACGCCCACATCGTTGACCGTGGGCTCGAAGCGTACGCGCGCAAGTAGAGCGTATCGATCATTGGCTATGTTGGCTTGCGATGTTCCGGCTCCCAGAGCGACAACCGTGCCGGTTTCGTCGTCGATGGTTCCATCACGAAGCGTTTCGAACCCCGCCCCATATTCGATCCCCGTGGCTGTGTGGAAGTCGGTGTTGTACTTCAGATCCACAAAGGCCGACGTCACACTCACATCGTTTGTAGCCGGAGTATCAACCCAAACCTCGACATAAAACGGCTGCCATTCGTCGATCCAAGCATCCTCGTGCGGTTGCGTTTCGGACTCGCCATTCGTGTCGAGCGTGGTGGGCTCAGTAACAATAATGGCGGAGACGTCTATGCGGGCCACATATTCGAAGGCCCCAATGTCAACAGTTCCAAATCTAACGCGCGGGCCGCCGATTAAATCGGTCATCAAGGGATTACCGTGCGCGTCGACTGCAAGTAAATTGTTACCGGCACCGATGGCCGGGCTGTCAGACATCAACCATAGATCACCATAATCGTCGTTGGCCGATTCGTTGATGCTCGGTGTATCTATGTCATCTCCCCAGCCGTCGCCGCCGTCGGACGGAGCGCGAACGAACTGCGGGGCAAACGGGTTTTGGGTCGTGCCGATGATATTGCCATCGGAGCCGTGGACAAGCGTTGTTTGGGACGAACCGTCGCCGATGAGGTTGTACGAACCGGAGATAGTACCGTTGTCTTCGAAAGCAATGTCCGGATCGATTGCGGAAATATTCTTGGCTACAATCGTGTTGTGGAGTGTGGGGCTTACCAAACTACAGTTATTGAGAATTCCACCGCCTTTGCTGTTTGCGTGGTTGCCCGAAACCGTGGAGTTTGTGACTGTCAATCTGGCGATGGAATTGAAACCATCGTTGAGAATCCCAGCACCAACGTTTGCCGAATTGCCAAACAGCATCGAGTTAATGACATTCAGGGTGGCTGAACCATTCTTGCCGTCGTTGAAAATCCCTGCGCCGAAGGTTGCCCTATTGTTGGTGAAGGTGGAACTTGCCACCGTCATCGTGCCACGGGTGTTACAGATTCCTCCTCCACCGGTTATTGCTGAGTTTCTAATGAAAGATGAGAAATATACCTTCGTTGATCCTTCTTCATTGTAGAGCCCACCGCCGAATTCTACGGTATTGTCTAAGAACTTGGAATCGGAGACGGTTAGAGTGGCTATGCCATTTCTGCCATCGTTGAATATCCCACCGCCATAGTTGGCCGAATTGCTCGAGAGTACTGAACCTGTGACCGCCATTGAGCCACTATTATTCAGCATCCCACCACCGTTTTCGATTGCTGTATTTTCCGCGAATGTGGAGTTGTAGACCGACACTGTAGCTGGCCCATTGGCGCCATCGTTGATGATTCCGCCAGCAATGTTTGCCACGTTTGTCGAGAACATGGAATAATAGACTGTCACCTCACCGCTGAAGTTGTAAATCCCGCCACCTGCCTCACTTGCAAAGTTTTCCGAAAATAAGGTGTAGTCTGTGACCGTCAACGTTCCTTCGTTGTAAATTCCGCCGCCGTATTCTGAGGAGTTATCAAAAAGCGTGGAAGTCGAAACCGCAATATCGCCAAGGTAATTATAGATCCCGCCACCGTGGTTGCTTGCCAAGTTTTTCGTAAACATGGAGTTTGATATTGTCACCCTAGCGTTGAAGTTATAAATTCCACCACCTGCCTGACTTGCAAAGTTAGCCGAGATAAAAGTGGAGCTCGTGACCGTCAACGTGCCATCGTTAAAAATTCCACCGCCGTAATCAGCCACGTTATCAAAGATAATCGAGTTGGCGATAGTTAGAGTGCCACTATTGTGAATTCCACCACCATCGTAGTTTGAGCCGCCGGAAATAGTGAGGCCATCGATCGTGGCAGTGACGTTTTCGCCGACATAGCACACGCTGCTTTGCCTGTTGGCGTTGATGGCAAGTTGGTCGGCGCCGGGGCCTTGGAGTTCAAGGTCGTCGGTAATGTCCAACTCGGCTCCACCGAGCACAATTGTGGCCGGGCCATCGGCATAGAGCGACGGATCAAAGACGATGCGATCCAGGCCGATCTGGCCTGCCGGGGCATCGCCGATAGGAATGTTTAAGCGTGCGGCTTCGGTGGCCTCGCGGAGGGTTATGAAACCGTCCAGGTCCACGTTGTCTTCGATGCTATCGACCACGATCGTCTGTGGGTAGGCTATGGTTACGGTAGCCGTGCTTTGATTGCCTTGCTGGTCGGTAGTCGTATACTCGAAGGCGGCCAAGCCATCGAAACTTGCATCTGGTGCATAGGTAACTGTTTGGTTGGTGAGCAGGACTTCGCCATGTGTGTCCACGGTTGCAGCAACAGAGATGATTGTAAGCGGCTGATCGCCACCGTCATTAGCCGTCAGATCGCTTGCGTCGATTGTCACGGCGCTTTCATCTGGCAGAATCGTAACCGTATCATCTGTCGTCACCATGACGTCAAAAGTCCCCAGTGGCCCAGCGGGCACGAAATATCCCGAGGTGTCGCTGACCTGATCGGCAACCATCGAGATCTGATACGTTCCGTTATCGCCTTTACGCCACCGATTATTGGGGGAGGTAACACAATAAGTCGCCGTTCGAGGTGACCCGTCGGTGTCGTTATCGATGCTAACAAGCTCGGCGTATTGATTATATCCTCTGGGGCCGGTAATCAGGATGTTGCCAGCCTCGATGGTTGCTGTGGAAATAGTTACATAATTCGAATAATTCACGAAAAAAGTAACATCACTTAACCCAACAGTTGTGCTTGATTGGAGGGTTGCTATTGGCACATCGTTAATCTTGAGCACGTATCCGTCACTATGCCCACTAAACGTCGTATCCCAGCCACCGGAAAGTTCCCAGCGGCTCGATGCGGTACTCCCACATACGTAGACGGTGCCTTTTGTATCCGTGGTTATTGCGTTGGCATAATCGGTACTTGAATCTCCTAGGTACGTACTCCAAAGGTGCGATCCCACACTAGAGAGCTTGACGACATAACCATCGCTGCTGTAAATGCCACTACCATGTGACGAATCCCACCCTCCGGAGATACCCCAAACTTGAGAATGGGTATTCCCGCAGATGTAGACGTTGCCCTGGACGTCTGTTGTGACATCGCGGGCATAATCGTGATCCGATCCGCCCAGATAGGTGCTCCAAAGGTGAAGGCCCTCGCTGGAGAGCTTGACGAGGTAGCCATCAGTATTGTATCTATAACATGTCGTGTCCCACCCTCCGGAGACGCTCCAGTCGTTTGAACTAGTTGAGCCACAGACATAGACGTTTCCCTGGGCGTCTGTACTTACGCTGTAGCCGTAATCTCCTTTTGATCCTCCAATGTATGTACTCCAAATATGAGAGCCCGTGCTGGAGAATTTGAGCAGAAAGGCGTCACCTTTTCCACCGCTATATATCGAATCCCATCCACCAGAAACACCCCAGCTACTAGAAT
>CAZISU010000650.1:0-4456 GCA_964541935.1 uncultured Planctomycetaceae bacterium
TATTGCCCGCGATTGGCAATATACCACGGCCCGCGAAGGGCACCCGGCTTTGGGCGGGATCCTGATCGCCGCCGGCAGGGGCATCTGTCCCCAATTTATCCACCCACTGACGGCGGCACGGCTGGGGCCGATCCTGTTGTTCGCTGTGGCGGCCGGGGCCATGTTTTATCGCATGCGCAAAGAATTCTCGCTGGCGGCGGCCGTTTGTGCCGTGGCGGCCATGATGGTTATGCCGCGGCTGCTAGCCCACGCACATTTCGCCACCTGGGACGGGCCGCTGCTGTCGTGTTGGATCCTGGCCTGGGCCACGTTCCCCACCGATACGCGTTCGATGGCAGGATCTAGCGACAATTGGTATGAAAGCTTTAGCTGGCGGTCGGCCGCATTGTTTGGACTGGCGTTGGGCATGACGCTCAGCGCCAAGGCCACCGGCTGGCTGGCTCCGCTGGGTTTCCTGGCCTGGGCCCTAGCGTATCGCGACCGCGCGGCGCTGGCCACGCTGGCCGTGGCGGCCCCTCTCGCGCTGGCCGTGTTCGTCGCGCTCAACCCGACGCTGTGGCACGATCCGGCCGGCGGGATAGTCGAGTTTTTGCAACTGAACCTGAACCGCGGCGACCAGCCGGGCCTGAATATTTCCACCCAATTTCTGGGCCGGATGTATAACCTCGACTTCCCGCTGCCGTGGTGGAACACGATCTTCTGGACGGTCGTCAGCGTCCCGCTGCCCATTCTGCTTCTGGCGAGCGTGGGCCTGGCGGTTTCGATTGCTCACCCGCGCCGTCGTAAACTCGCCATGCTAATGGTCGCGAACTGGCTGCTGCTGGTCATAGTTCGCGCCGTGCCAGGCACGCCTCCACACGACGCCGTCCGCTTATTCCTGCCCAGTTTCGCCTTCCTGGCCGCACTCGCCGGGCTGGGAGCCGATTGGCTAATTGTAAAAACCAAGAAGCAAAAGATCGTCGTGGCGTTAATCGTGCTGGGATACCTGGGCAGCGCGACCAGCGTATATTGGTATCGGCCGCAGTGGCTCTCCTACTACAACCTCACGATCGGCGGTTTGCGGGGCGCCGTGTCGCGGGGCATGGAACCGACCTACTACTGGGACGCCTTGGACGAATCGGTCCTCGATTGGCTGCACGAAAACACGTCGGCAGACGAAAAGATCCGCTTCGCCGCCGGCCCCAAACACAATCTGCAACTGCTCGAAGAATGGAACCTGCTCAGACGCGACTACGACCCAAAATCGCCGGGCAAGTTCCGCTGGTACGTCGTACAGCATCGCCCCAGCGGCTTGCAAGCCCACGACCAATGGTTGATCGCCAATCGTCTGCCCATGCTGCGGAAAACGCTCGGCTCGGGTGGCTGGTGGGCCTGGCGTAGGGATGTGCCGCTGGTCGAGGTCTACACATATGCCGACCACCAAGCCGCTCGTCGCGCGATCGAAGCCGATTCGGCTCGCTAGGCTGTTGCGGTTATTCCGATTATTCCGCCCACTTTTTCGGCCAATGTTGCCGCACACTTTTGAAATAATGCGTGGATCCCTCCTTCAGCAAGCTAAATTTTCTATGGTGTTGGAGGTAAGTCTTACAGCCGTAGAGCCTTACCGAGGGGGGAACGTATTTTTCATGCAACCTATGAGATAGAAACGGACAGAGTAAAAAGATGGGAAACATCCGAGTGCTGGTGGTGGATGATTCGATGGTAATTCGCAGCATGATTTGTGATGCGATCGAGTCCGAGCCGGGCATGGAAGTTGCTGGCACCGCCTCTGATGGCGTAAAGGCCGTGGCTGCCTTCAAGAAGTTTAAGCCGGATGTCGTCACGCTCGACATCCAAATGCCAAAGCTCGACGGGCTAGAAACCCTCGACGCCATTCTAGCCATTCAGCCCGTGCCCGTGATCATGGTCAGCGGACTGACGCAACTCGGCGGCAGCACGACTTTCGATGCCCTGGACCGCGGCGCTATCGACTACGTGGCCAAGCCCGGCAATAGCAGCGAGGCGGCCGAAGTGTTGGGCGGAGATCTGATCCGCAAAGTTCGCGGCGCGGCCGGAACCGACGTCTCGCGGATTATGCGCATTCGCAAAGAACGAAACACTCGGCGTCAGCAGCAGAAGCAACGCAAAGCGATCGAGCAAACCGTTCCGAAATCCCACGGCGATTCAATCAATTCGTTGCACCTTGCCGACAAATGCATCGCAATAGGGATCTCCACCGGCGGCCCGCCGGCCTTAGCGTCATTGTTCGAATCACTGCGTCCGCCCATGCCTCCGATCGTGGTGGTTCAGCACATGCCGGGACAATTCACCAAGCCCTTTTCATGGCGTCTGAACTCGCTTGCACAACTCACCGTCAAGGAAGCCGTCAGCGGCGACATCCTCCGCCCCAACCACGTCTTAATCGCTCCCGGCGGACGCCACTTGCAAGTCCGCGCACAAGGCCGCATGACAAAGATCTTGATTCGCGACGGCGATCCGGTTTCCGGCCACAAGCCTTCGGTCGACGTGATGATGAAGAGCGTGGCCGAGATCTTCTCCGACCGCTGCCTGGGCGTTATCATGACCGGCATGGGCCGCGACGGATCCGACGGCTGCGGGGCCATCAGAGACGCCGGCGGCTATACCCTCGGCCAGGACGAAGCCAGCTCGGACGTCTACGGCATGAACAAGGTAGCCTACGTCGAGGGCAATATCGACCGCCAATTCAGCCTGGACCGGGCCGCAACCATAATTTCCCAGCAAGTTTCCCGCCTCTGGAAGCAAAAACTTGTCGCCTGCGGCTCGTCCTAACGTTGCCTCCGCGACAATTCCCCCACACCACCCGGCGGTGTCGGCCCAGATTTCTAGGCCAACCCGTCGGTCGTCTTTTCTTGCTCCCCTGGATCTATTTGTAGGGTGCGTCCGCGACGCACCAGCAGTTCTTTGGTGTGACGCGGATGCACCCTACGAAACTGACAATCACACATTTCAGGGGGCTGCAACACGGGCCCGCCTCTAACTTCACGAAAAATTTTCTTTTTTCCCGTGGATTCACTGTGGAATTTTCCCGCCTACTCACTGTTAATAGGTGTTAGCGGATAGAACCCCGCCCAAGCATCAAACAGTTTCGACACAAATGACCGATCACCAACAAAACGCCGAATTCGTCAAACTGCTGACCGGCCATCAGCGCCAATTGTATCTATACATCGTCACGCTTCTTTCCGGCACCACCAACGCCGACGTCATTTTGCAATCGGTGAACATGGTCCTCTGGTCGAAGATCGACGAATTCACCCCGGGCACAAATTTTTCCGCCTGGGCCTACCGCATCGCATTTTACGAGGTCCTGGCCTTCCGCAAACGCGCGGCCGGCGGCGGACGTCTCGTCTTCAGCAGCGATCTGATGCAGACCATGGCCGACGAACAGGCCAGCCACGTCGAGGCCCAACGCATGGAAGAGCGACGCCGAGCCTTGGATGCCTGTCTGGAGAAGCTCCGCCGCCGCGACCGCGACCTGCTGGCCCGCCGATACTACGCCGGTAGCACCGTCAAGGAACTGGCCGCAGAGGCTTCACGCCCATTGAACTCGGTCTACCGTTCCCTCGAACGTGTGCGCATGACGCTGCTGGAGTGCATTCAACGAAACCTAGCGGCAGGTGAGGTGGACTGATGCAATACCCTCGACCCGACGCCCAACTGCGACGCCTGACCACGGCCCTCTGCGAAGGCACGATCACCCCCGATGAACACCAACGACTTGAAAAGCTGCTGGCCGAAGACCCCGCGGCCCGACGTTTCTACTACGACTACGTGGCACTGCACGCCGAACTGGCCTGGGGCAACGCCGCCGGCGATTCGCAAAAAACTCTCCTTAGCCTGGAAGCCAATCGCTCGGCCGCAACGGATCCCCAAGATACATCGCCAAAATCGCCCGCAACTTCGCCCGCCAAGTCACCCGTGCTGGGCTTCCTCGGCGATTGTTTCGAGCAAGGTTCCGGCTCGTTCCAACAAGGCGGCTCGCTTTGGCTGATTCTGTTGACCCTTATCGGTGCGGGCGGGTTGCTTGGCTTTTTGATAATGGCCATATGGCCCGCCACGTGTCCCGACGCCAATCTGGCAAAAAACGCGCCGCCGACACAAACCATCGCCCGCCTCGTCGAGACAGTCAACTGCAAGTGGTCGCCACATGCTAAAAACTTCAACGACAACGCGGCGCTGGCATCGGGCGAAACTCTCAAGCTAGACTCCGGCTTAGCCAAAATCGCCTTCGACGGCCTGGCCGAAGTTATCGTCGAAGGACCGGCCGAATTCCACATCGAATCGCCCATGAGCGCTAAGCTTCTCAGCGGCCGTCTCAGCGCTAAGGTCACGGAAAAAGGCCACGGGTTCACCGTATACGGCCCCAACATGCGGGTTTTGGACCTGGGCACCGAGTTCGGGCTTTCCATCGACGACGACGTCCTGAGCCAGGTAC
>CAZISU010000651.1:0-4453 GCA_964541935.1 uncultured Planctomycetaceae bacterium
CCAAATCGTCGATATCGCATGGATTTCACAGCCCTGGGTGATTGGAAAGTTGCGGCATGTTAGCGGCGGAGCTTGTCCCCGCATTGATCGACACACCATGATACTCCCGGGCAGTAATTGTGGCAATAAAACGTAGCCAGCTAATCCGCAAGCGGCCGGGTTTGCCGGTGGTTTCGGCAGGAATCGCGCCTTGAAGACGGCTTTTATCCTAGTGGTGCAACCGGCATTGCTTGCCCATAATTCGCATTTTATAGCATCCGTAAATATCCTCAAAGTTCTACAGGTAAACACCTTGCGTCTATTTCTCCAGGGCGATTCCACACGCCGTTTCTCGTTTTGGCATGTGAATTGCAATTAGCAAGCCCGTCGTCAGTGCGCCGAACGCGTACCGAAAGCTCAAACCACTACACTCCAAACCTGCCGCTCAGCACGGCGAGAAAAACAATGCCTTACGGTCTTTACATGTCTGCCGAAGGAGCCCTGGCACAGGACCAGCGTCTGTCGATCATCGCCAACAATTTGGCGAACGTGGAAACCACCGGATTCAAAAAAGATCTCGCCGTTTTTCAAGCCCGCTACGCTCAGGGGATCGAAGATGGCCAAGTTTCGGCCGACACCACGGGCATCGACAACCAGGGTGGCGGCATCAGCATTATGCAAACCACCAGCGATTTTTCGCAAGGGCCCATGAAAACGACCGGCCTTCCCACCGACATGGCCATCCGCGGCGAAGGTTTCTTCGTCGTCGAGAAAGAAGGACAAAACTACCTCACCCGAGCGGGCAACTTCCGCTTGACCGAGCAAGGCCAACTCGTCACCCAACAGGGCTACCCGGTTCTGAACGATGCCATGTCGCAGGTCATCATCAGCCCCACGGCCGGCCCTTGGGACGTGAGCGAGACCGGAGGCATACGTCAGGCCGGCACCATCCAGAATCTGGCCTTGGTGATGCCCCAGTCCTACGGCGATCTGGTCAAACACGGCGAAAACCTCTTCCGGCCCCTGGCCGACACGGAACCGCTGCCATTAGCCCAACGCTCGGTCGCCTCGGAATACCTGGAAGGTTCTAGCGTCAACCCCACAACCGAAATGGTCGAAATGATCACCGCCTCGCGACTCTTCGAGGCCAACACCAAAATGGTGCAAACACAAGACGATATGACAGGCAATTTAATCGGACGGTTATTGAAAGCCTCCTAGGCCAGGACGTCACCCGGAAATATGTCTAATCGAAAGAATCTAGTTTCACACCGGTCGCAAGCGACCGGGCTAAACAGCATCACAGAAACTGAATAATAACCATGGGTATCCAAACTCTCTACACGGCCGCCACCGGCATGACTTCGTTGGATACGAAGTTGGACGTGATTGCCAATAATTTGGCGAACATCGAGTCGACCGCCTTCAAGGCCGACCGCGCCAACTTCGAAGATCTCTTCTACCGTCACTACAAAATGCCCGGCGCCCAGGACTCATCCGGCCAGTACACCCCAACTGGCATTTCGGTCGGTCTGGGATCAACCGTTTCCAGCACGCAAACCAATTTCCTGCAAGGCGCCTTCCAGGAAACCGGCAAGCAGTTGGATCTGGCCATCGAAGGGCAAGGGTTCTTCCAAGTCCTCGATCCCGCCTCGGGCGAGCCCCTTTACACCCGCGCCGGCAACTTCAACGTCAATTCCAACGGCGACATGGTAATGGGCTCCGCCAGCACGGGCCGGCTGCTCGAACCGGGCGTCACCATTCCGCAAGACGCAACCGGCATTTCCATCAGCGCCGACGGGCTCGTTTCGGTAAAACAGCCCGGTTCAACAACAATGTCGCAGGTCGGACAAATCCAACTCGCCCAGTTCATCAATCCCGACGGACTGTTGAAACTCGGCGAAAATCTCTACAGCGAAACCGACGCCTCGGGCGCCGCCATCCAAGGAAACCCCGGCCAGGAAGGCATCGGCGTTGTCCGCCAGGGCATGTTGGAAAAGTCAAATGTCGAACCCGTCCGCGAACTAATCGACCTCATCACCACCCAACGCGCCTTCGAGTTGAACTCCCAGTGCGTGAAAACGGGCGACGAAATCCTCAACGAAATCACCAACCTCAAACGATAGCCGACTGCCATGCGAATAGCAGCAATCATAGTCCTGACCGCAATCGCCGCGCTAATTTCAGCGTTGCCGGGCGATTATGCTGGCGCGTCCGAAATCGTACTCAAACGTGAACTCCAGTGCAAGTCTCCCGTTGTTACGCTCGGGCACATCGCCGAAGTAATCGGTGCCGACAGTCAGTTAAACCAGCAGTTGGCCGCCGTCGAACTCTTCCCCGCCCCGGCCCAAGGCCGACAGCGATTTGTTCGCGTCCGCGAAATCCAAGACATCCTCGTACGTCGCGGCGTGAATCTCACCAAACACCGCTTCTCGGGCAGCAGCCAAATTGCCCTTTCCCGCGCCGGACGCGTCGAACAGGCTACTTACGAAAAACCGATCCATGCATCGGCCCGCCGCTCGACCAACCGTCGCGTTACCGAAGCCGTTCTCGATCACCTCCGCTCCAGCGTATCTGGCACCAAATCGTGGAACGTCGATTTAAGCCTTTCGCCCGAACAGCTCCGTCGCTTGCAAGGACCGGTCAGAAAGCTGCGGGCCAGCGGCGGCGCGGCGCCTTGGAACGGGCCACAACAGTTCGTGGTAACCGCGGCCAAAAACGACGGACGGCCCCTGCAAATTAGCGTCGAGGCCCACGTGAGCTTGCCGCCGAGCGTGGTGGTCGCCAATCGGGATATCCCTCGCGATACGCTCATAACCGCCGCCGATCTCGCACTCAGCAGCGAGGTTCCACGCAACGCTGCCGTCGAAACCTTCTCCAGTATCGAGGATATCGCCGGCCGACAAGCCACACGCACAATATCCGCCGGCGCGATCGTACAACAACAATGGATCCGACACCCCTTGCTGGTGCGTCGTAGCGAGATCGTAACCATAACCGCCCGAGCCGCCGGCGTTCGCGTCAGCACCAACGCACGTGCCCGCTCGGACGGCAGCCTGGGCGACGTGATTACAGTCGAATCGCTGCAAGATCGTAAAACCTACTACGCCCGCGTGTGCGGCTCGCGCGAAGCCGAAGTTTATTCGCCCACAGTCCGCACCCGCCGAGCATCCACTTCCGCGCGTCCCTCGGCCGCCAGCCGCCAACCGCGTCACACTCAACTCAGTCAACCTCGCTCGGCGCAAAACAAAAAGTTAAATCGCATTCAAAAGGGGACTTGGTAATGAAACGCATGTTCTCATATTTTTTCTCGATCGCTTTAACGGCCTCGATAATACTCTCGGTCGCCCACATTGCCGCGGCCCAAAGCGCCAGTATCTATGGGCCGCCCGACGCGCGACGCGCGCCCCTGACATTGGCCAACAGCTCTTGGACCTATCAGGCTCCGCCCGAACCCAAGCAAATCAGGGAACACGATCTGGTCACGGTGCTGGTAAATTACAAGTCGCAGGTTATTAGCGAAGGCGAAACCGACCGCAAGAAGAAAGCCAGCTTCAAGGCCAAGCTCAAGGATTGGATTTTGCTGAAAAACTTCTCACTCATCCCCGACCCGCAGAGTGCTGGCTCCCCCTCGGTCGACGCCACCTGGGACAACAAAATGAAGTCGGAAGGCTCGATGGAAAGCCGCGACGCCATGGAGTTCAAAATCGCTTGCACGGTCGTCGACATTCGCCCCAACGGCGTGCTCGTGCTCGAAGGCCACCGCACCATCCGCAACAACAGCGAAACCTGGGACCTCTCGCTCACCGGCCTGGTACGTCCCGAAGACGTCCTCGACAACAACAGCATCCTCAGCGAAAACGTGGCCGATTTGAAAATTTTCAAACGTGAAGACGGCAGCGTCCGCGACGCTTACCGACGCGGCTGGCTGATGAAATGGATCGATACATATCAGTTGTTCTAGTTTTTAAACGATAATTATTCACTGCTAACCTCTAACCGTCCGTCAAAAAAGCAAAATGTCGATAACATTGTTAGCCAAGCCGCTTACGGCCGCGAAAAACGCCTTGCCCCCATTTTCGCTTCCGCTGCTGCTGTTGACGCTTATCCTCAATCTCACCCCGGCCGCGGCTCAAACTCGCCTGGCAGATATCTGCCGCGCTAAAGGCCAGGAAGAGATTACGCTGCAAGGGCAGGGAATTGTCGTGGGACTACAGGGCACCGGCGACGGCGATCTGGCAGCCACGCGACGCAGCATGGCCGCCTTGTTGCAAAAGTTGGGCAACCCCTTGGGTGCTAGCGGTTTGGCCGAAATGAAAAATTTTAAAAACGTCGCCATCGTAATCGTCACGGCAACCGTGCCTGCCGCGGGTGCCCGGCAAGGCGATAAAATCAACTGTACGGTCAGTTCGATGGGCGCCGCCAAGAGCCTCAAAGGCGGCCGGTTGCTCCAGTGCCCCCTTCTGGGCCCGCT
>CAZISU010000652.1:0-4443 GCA_964541935.1 uncultured Planctomycetaceae bacterium
GGCCATTCAGTCGACCCGTTTCAACTCGCATTTTATATATCGACCTCGCAAGCCCGAGTGGAACGAAGCCACGTTTCAGTTTCAGAACTGGTATCACTTCAACTGGCTCTCGGGCGACCAGACAGCGTCAACATTGATCCACGATTTGGATCTCGCATCTTGGGCAATGGGCGACATTCCGCCGCTAAAAGCTTGGGGGATAGGTGGCCGTCAGGTCCACGTCGAATCGAAGTTCGGCGATCAGTTCGACCAATATGGCATGGTTTTTGAATATGCTGGCGGTGCCCGCACATTTGCATTCTGCCGCGCTATTAGCGGATGCTACAACAGCTCAGGGACCATTATTCTTGGCACCAAGGGCCGCGCTGTTCCACGCAAAGGGCGTATCGAAGGCGAAACCAATTGGCGACACAAAGGCCCCAAGAAAAGCCACTACGACATAGAACACGAGGAGTTATTCGCCTCCATCCGCTCGGGCAAGCCGATCAATAACGGCAACTATATGTTTCTTAGCAGCATGTTGGCCATTTTTGGCCAAACAGTATGTTTTACGGGCCAAAATATCACCTGGGAAAAAATGCTCACGTCGAAGCTCGATTTCAGTCAACCGAGTTACGGCTTAGACATGGATACGCCAACCAAACTTGGTTCCGATGGCCGCTACCCGGTAGCCATGCCGGGGCGGACTAAGTTTGTTTAGAATAAGAAGCATTTGGAGACATTCGTATCATGAAATGCCAAACTATCAAAATATTTATGCTCGCGATATTTGCTTTACTGTTGGGCTTGAATGTCAGCCCGGCTCGTGCCAAGGTTATTCGGCTGAAGATCGATAAGCGTGTGCCGTTTGCCGAGGGGCATAGCTTTGGGCAAAGCGGGCCTTACGAAAAAATCTCCGGGCGAATGATTGTTGAGGTCGATCCCGACGATCCGGCTAACGCGCGTATCAACGACCTGAAGCTGGCGCCGCACAATAAGCGAGGAAAAGTGGAATGCTGGACGGATTTTTGTCTCTTGAAACCGGTTGATCCGCGGCGTGGCAACCGTCGCATTCTCTACGACGTCCACAATCGCGGCAACAAGTTGGCCGTTTGGACATTCAACGAAGGCGAGTTCAGCAACACGCCCAGCACGATGGCCGACGCCGGCAACGGGTTCCTTATGCGGCAAGGCTATTCGGTGCTTTGGACTGGCTGGAACGGCGACGTGATGGATGAAGGCAACAGTCAACTGCTGTTGGGCGCGCCGGTTGCCCGTAAGAAAGACGGTGGCACGATCACGGGCAAGGCCCACGTGGAAATCTGTGTGGACGATGAAGGCATTTTTAGTAAGCCGTTTTTCGGCACGCCCGGGGGCACATCCGACGCCTACCCGGCCGCGAGCCTCGATAACTCCACAGCAACGCTCACCATGCGTCCGCGCCGTTCGGCCGAGGCGGTTGAAGTACCTCGCGACCGTTGGGCATTCGCAAAATTGAAAAACGGTAAGCCAACACCGGACGCGAAAAACCTTTATGTCAAGGACGGTTTTCGGCCCGGCTGGCTATATGATCTGGTATACCCGGCCAAAAATCCACGCGTGACTGGCCTGGGGTTCGCGTCGCTAAGGGATTGTGTTTCCTTTTTCCGGCACGCCGACGAGGACGACGTGGGCACGCCCAATCCGCTGGCCGGCTACGTTGAGCGGGCATACATTTTTGGCATCTCGCAGTCGGGTCGCGTCACCCACCACTTTGTCTACGACGGCTTCAACACCGATGAAGCAGGCAATATCGTCTTCGACGGCGTCTTGGCCCACATCGCCGGCTCCGGTAAGGGTATGTTCAACTATCGGTTCCAAATGACAACCGTGTGCGGCTCGAGCCACAAGATGCATTTGTCAGGATCCGAGTTCTTCCCTTTGGCACCGATGCCGCAAACCGACCCGTTGACCGGACGGCAAGGTGATTCACTCGCGATAGCTAGGGTCAAAGGTCACACGCCCAAAATGATGTTCACGCAAACATCCACCGAGTATTGGAACCGGGCGGCGTCGCTTCTGCACACCGACGTGGAAGGCAAGCGAGACCTAAAACTGCCGCCCTACGTCCGCATATATCTGATGTCCGGCGCGCAGCATCTCGGCGGCGGCGAAAACACACCCGGCATCTGCCAGCAGCCCCGCAATACACTCAAGCATCGCGGCCCCTTGCTGCGGGCATTGCTCGTGGCCCTGGACCGCTGGGTTTGCGGCGAAATAGAGCCGCCGACGAGCCGCTATCCGCGAATCGACGACGGCACGCTGGTCGATCTAAAATCCTTTCGCAAGTCGTTTCCCAAAATTCCCGGCGTGAATCTACCCAATTATTACTGGCGGCCCTATCGCTTGGACTTCGGGCCAAGATTCCACACGCAGGGAATCGCAGACATCGTGCCGCCGAAAATGGGTCCGCAGTTCAACACGCTTGTCCCCGCGGTCGACGCAGACGGCAACGAAATCGCCGGCATTCGCCTGCCCGGAGTGGCCGTGCCGCTTGGCACCTACACCGGCTGGAACCTACGTGACCCAAAACATGGTGCCGGCGAAATGCTCCACTGGCTGGACGGCATGTACCTGCCCTTCGCCCGCACACACGAACAACAAATCGAGCGGCACGACCCACGGCCGTCCGTCCTGGACCGCTATCCCACACGCGAAAACTACCTGGCCCACATGGCCGAGACTTCACTGCAACTATACAAAGACGGGCTACTATTGCCCGAAGACGTAATAACCATTTTACAAACGGCAGCGCAGAGGAACTTTTGGGGTAAACAGTAACGCGAAATCGGTTTTTTTGGAACAAGAAGTCTTAAAACTTAAAACAACTCTTTTCGATTATGGAGGATCTTGTCATGTTAAGTCGACTTAGTTTTCAACGATCAGCGACCTCCAAGCGATCAAAGATACGGCCTTCGCGAACACTACGGTGTGAGCCCTTGGAATCACGGAGAATGCTGTCGGTCTACTATATCGACGCCACGGATGGCAACGATTCCTGGACCGGATTAGCGGGAACCTATTCTTCGGGAACCACAGGCCCGTGGAAAACGCTGGACAAAGTCAATGACGCGTCGTTGGCGGCGGGCGACAGCGTGCTCCTCCAGCGAGGCGAGATTTGGCGTGGACACTTGCAGGCTCAAAGCGGCAGCTCGGCCAGCGATATTACCTACGGCGCGTATGGCGACAGTTCGGATGGCAAACCGCAGATCCTGGGTTCCGTCGAGCTCAACAGCACCTCGGACTGGAACGACCTCGGAAGCAACATCTGGGGCACCGATGTAGGAACCGTGACGACGGACGGTAGCGAACTGCTGGCCAATCCGAGCTTTGCTACGGATGCCAGTTATTGGTCGCTTTCGGTTTCTGGCGATGGCAACGCCAGCGGGTCTCGCGACACCTCGGTGTACGATTCCTCGCCGGCCGGATACAGCATCTCATGCACCGACGGCGGCACGGGGAGGTACGACATCCGGCTGTTCAACACGAATAGCATGAGCATCACCGAAGGCGAATACTATCTTCTCAATTTTCGGGCAAAGTGCACTACCGCATTCGATTGGGATAGCGAAATCGAACTGTTCCAAGCGGTATCGCCTTGGACTATCTATGGCGACATTACGATAGAATCTTATGGCATTACTACATCGTGGCAAACCTACAACGTGCTCTTTCAAGCGAAGACGACGGCCACGGATGCCAGGTTCTCGTTCCCGCTGGGCCAGGTCTTGCCCGACAGCTCGACCTTCTCGATCGACACCATGAGCTTCAAGCACTGCGAACTGTCGTCGGAGGTTTTGGGACAAGAGATAGGTAACATCATTTATGATGGCACTTCGTGCGGCGTACAGGAATGGAGTGTTGGGGATCTCGACGCTCAGGGAGACTTCTTTTACGACACGAGCAATTGGACCGTCAAGGTGTATTCCACTTCGAACCCGGCGAGCTATTACAACGACATCGAGCTGGCACAGGCTCGCAACTGCGTCGACTACCATGGGACGAGCTACGCAACGTTTGAGGACTTGGACTTGCGCTACAGCAGCAGGAACGGCATGGACGGCATCGACGTCGACCACCTCACGATACGCGGCCTCGATATTTCGTTCATCGGCGGCGCCGTGATCGGCTTTTGGAACGACGGTTCTCCGAAGCGTTGGGGCAATGGCATCGACTTCTACGGCGATGCGTCCTACATCCTCGTCGAAGAGTGTAAGGTTTGGGAAATCTACGATGCCGCGCTTTCCAACCAATGTTCTGTGGCCGCCTCCGAACACGACATCGTCTATCGGAACAACATCATCTGGAACAGCGAGTATTCCTACGAGTACTTTGTTTCTGGCGAGGCGGGCACCGTCTATGACATCTACTTCGAGAACAACACCTGCTTGTATGCCGGTTATGGCTGGGGAAATGCCCAGCGGC
>CAZISU010000653.1:0-4435 GCA_964541935.1 uncultured Planctomycetaceae bacterium
ATCAAGATCATTTTTTTGTTAAAAGGCAAAAGGGTTAACGGCGTTGAGTGGCACCCGGCGTTCCACATTGGACCGAGATGCTGAGAACCTTACCGAACCTCCTCAGCCATAAACACTAGTATAGATAAAAGTGCACCGTCCGCGAGAGGAAAGGATTTCGCCATGCCGCCCAGATTAAATACCAAAAACAACCTAGTCATCGTATTCGCGATCTGTATTGGGATTGTGTTTTCGGGATTTGCACTGTTCCATTCTTGCCAATCGGTTCGCGATATTTTCTCTTCCGGATCGAATGTCGCTGAATACACAGATTTCTATTTGATATCCAACTCGACGAAAAGAACTTCCGATCCAAAACAAGAGAAGTTTCGCACTCTTACAACAAGCTCCAGCTATGGGAACATTGCCATACTCTATGTAGAGCTACTCGATGGAAAACGTTCCTTGCTCAGTGAACTTCCGGAAGAGGAAGTCGCGAAGTTCTATTTAAAAGATCCTGTATTGTCAAATCAACTTGTCAATAGCTACAAATCCAAAAATGATACAAGCGTTCTTTCCACATTTAAATTTCGCAACGGAAAATTAATTTATGCCCGCTTGGACGCCACTCAATCTCTATGCCCACCAGTAAGCGCGACGAAGGAAGGTCCTTATGTCAAGCTACCGATCAACCGCGAGACCATGCTAAAAGTATTCGGCAGACCTAACAAGTGGGTCCATTATCATCCACCGAGCGGTCCCTAAGAGACTGTCGGACAAGGACTTCCATAAGCTTGGAGAGCGGCCATGTCCATCGAACTTGCCTGCCGCCTCGAAAAGCTGGGCATTACGGTCGATTTCCTTGGGCTTTATGACCCGGTCTATTCGTATGTGCTGCCGGGCCAAGATTCGTGGCTTATTGACGAGCCTACGCCCGAGGGCAAAGCCGGCAACTATGTTTCTAAAACTATGCCGGGAAATGTCGTTTCGGCCACGGTCATCTACGCCATGAACGAAACGCGGACCTGGCACCCGGCGACATCACAAAAAAACGCCGACGGGTCTCAATGACGGGACCAACCGGCGTTTTATAGTTTTCACATTTTCAGGTCGAATGTCTAGCCTTGCAGCTTGGCGCAGATCGCGGTGGCCATTTCTTTGGTGCCGACGGCGGTGGGGTCGTCGCGGTTGGGTTTCATGTCGTAGGTTACGTCTTTGCCTTCTAGGATGATGTCGGCGACGGCCTTTTCGAGTCGGTCGGCGGCGTCAGCTTCTTTGAGGTGACGCAGCATGAGCATGCCGGAGAGGATCAGGGCGGTGGGGTTGACTTTGTTTTGGCCTTTGTACTTGGGGGCGCTGCCGTGGGTGGCTTCGAAGACGGCGCTGTCGGGGCCGACGTTCATGCCGGGGGCCACGCCCAGGCCGCCGACCAGTCCGGCCGCCAGGTCGCTGAGGATGTCGCCATAGAGGTTGGGCAGCACGATCACGTCATACAGTTCGGGCTTCTGGGCCAACTGCATGCACATGTTGTCGACGATGCGGTCTTCGAACTCGATGTCGGGATAATCTTCGGCGACTTTCCGCGCGGTGGCCAGGTACAGCCCGTCGGTGTACTTCATGATGTTGGCTTTGTGGACGGCGCTGACTTTTTTGCGGCCGTTGGCCTGGGCGTACTCGAAGGCGTAGCGGACGATGCGCTCGGAGCCGGAGATGCTCATGGGCTTGATCGATATGCCCGTCTCTTCGCGGCCGGAGCGGATCTTTTTGTCGGTCGAGACCTTGTTGATATAGTCGAACAACTCGGCCGTTTCCGGCTTGCCTTGCTCGAACTCGATGCCGGCGTAGAGGTCTTCGGTGTTCTCGCGGACGATGACCAGATCGACGGGCACGCTGCTGAAGAAGCTGCGAACGCCGTTGTAGTATTTGCAGGGACGCACGCAGGCGAACAGCCCCAGTTCCTGGCGAAGGTGAACGTTGATGCTGCGGAAACCGGTGCCGACGGGCGTGGTGATGGGTGCCTTCAAGGCGCAACGGGTGCGTTTGATGCTTTCCATGACCGAGTCGGGCAGGGGCGTGCCGGTTTTTTCCATGATGTCGATGCCCGCTTCTTGGATGTCCCAGTTGATATCGACGCCGGTGGCGTCGACACAGCGGCGGGCGGCGTCTGCCAGTTCGGGTCCAACGCCGTCGCCGTTAACGAGGGTTACTTCGTGTGCCATGAATCGTTCCTGATTGAATTATGAGTTTTTATATTTTATTTGCCGTTAATTTTGAATCCCCCACTTTAGCAGACGTTGGTCGGGTGGTCAACGAAGGCGGGGTATACTCACCCTAAACGCAAGCAAATATACTAACCCGAAGCGCAAGCGGGGAGGCGGAAAAGCAGTGAAAGCATCGCTCTCCCTCGCTTGCGCTTCGGGTTAGTATTGTAGGCTGGGTTATAAGCCGGGCGTGGGAAATGTGGTAATTAGCAAAAAAGCCGGGTTATAACACGGACTACGGACTAGAAAGTCGTGTTTTTTACCGTCTGGGGCGATTTAGTAAGTTTGGGGAACGCCTCTGGCGGGGGCAGCGTCTATAATAATGAAGAGAGGCGTTTTTTTGTATTAATCTGCGGAGCATACCCCCATGACGAGTGAGGCGCCAGCCCCTCGCGTTTCCGTCTCGCCCGAGCCGCCGCCCCAGTCGGCCCGACGCGATGCGGTTATTGACGAGCAACTGCGGAAGACCCAGCGACAGGTGAAGGGCGTCGATATTGCCGCCGGGCTATTGACGCTGGGCATCAGCGTGATTGCCTATCTGTTTGTGCTGGCGTTGGCCGACCACTGGCTGGTGGCCGGAGGGCTAGGGTTTTATACGCGGCTGATAGCGATGGTGGTGTTGGCCGTCGGCGGTGGCACGTATGCTTACTTTCAGGTTTTGCGTCCGCTGCTGCAAAAGATCAATCCGGTTTTTGTTGCGCATACGATCGAAGAGAGTCGGCCGTCGTTGAAGAACAGTCTGGTGAATTTTCTTCTGCTGCGCGGCGGGCAGCATGGCGGGCAGCACGGTCTGTCGAGCGGAGTTTTTCAGGCCGTCGAAGGGCGGGCCGCCGACGATCTGTCTGAGGTTTCGCCGGAGGCGGTTGTCGACCGCCGACATGTGGTGTGGCTGGCCTCGACGTTTGTGGTTCTGATCGCGTTGGGAGGTATTTATCATATCGCTTCGCCCAAAAGCCCGTTGACTTCGGTGGTGCGTATTGCCTGGCCGTGGACTGCCGCGGCCGCGCCGACGAGGGTTACGATTACCGAGATCACGCCGGGCGACACGGTTGCTTTTCATGGGCAAACGGTTACGGTTTCGGCCGAGGTGTCGGGCATCGCGGCTGGTGAGGCGGTTACGCTGTTTTTCGATACGGCCGATGGTCAGTCGATCGGCGAGGCCGTGCCCATGCGATTGCCCGAGGGCGGGTATCGCTACCGTTGCGAGTTGCCGCCGGGCAAGCTGGGTTTGCAGCAAGACGTGCAGTATTACATCGTCGCGGGCGATTGCAGGTCGAAGAAGTTTAGCGTGAGTGTCGAGACGCCACCGGTGATCGAGGTCGAGCGCATCGATTACGAGTATCCGACTTATACGGGCATTGCCGACCGATCAACCGAGCGGCAGGGCGATATACGGGCCATCGAAGGCGCTGAAATAACCGTTTTTGCCAAGGCCAACCGGCCTATCCAGAAGGCCGAGATCGATTTGAACTGCGACGGGTTGCGGGGCTTGCGGATGAGAGTCGACGGCGACAAGGCCAAGGGACGCTTCAAGCTGCGGATGCGGCCGGGCGATGCCACGCAACCGGAACACGATTGCTATCTATTGCGGTTTCGCGACGAAGAAGGCCGCGAGAACCGCCGTCCGATCCGCTACGATATCGAGGTGATTGCCGACCTGCCGCCGACAGTACGGCTGATAAACCCGCCGCAAGATCACATGCAATTGCCGGTCAATGGCGCCTTGTCTTTGCAGGTCGAGGCTGAAGATGCGGACTTCGGGCTGCGGAAGGTTACGATTCGGGCCGAATTGGCCGGGCGTGGCGTGTCTACGCGTGCAATGCTGAATAAGGCTGCCGCTGAAGAGCCGCACAAGGGGCCGTTTGCGGGTACTTATGCGTTCGAGCCGGCTAAACTGGGGTTGAAGGTGGGCGATCAGGTTGTCTATTGGGCCGAGGCCACGGATAATAAATCGCCGCTGGCCAACGTGGCCGAGACCGAGCGACGTTGGATCACGATTGCTGAGCCGAGCGACGACCAACAACAGAAGCAAGATGAGCAGAAACAGGAGGAGCAGAAACAAGACGAGTCGGGCGAGGGCGAGAAACAAGACGGTAAGAGCGAGCAGCAACAGAAGCCCGACGAGAAGCAAGAGCAGCAGGAAGGCGAAGGCCAGGAGGGTGAGGGCCAGGAGGGTGAGGGCCAGGAGGGTGAGG
>CAZISU010000654.1:0-4430 GCA_964541935.1 uncultured Planctomycetaceae bacterium
CGGCCGTCTGGAAAATCACAAAGACCGACACCGGCAACGTCTATCACCAGTTAAAATCGGGCAAGTATCGGGCCAAGCATCGCAGCCCGTACAACATCTCGCTTGTGAAAGACGCCGTGGTCGGCGATTTCGTGCTGACGGCCAAAGTTCTTAGCACCGATTCCAAAGCTGGCGCCCATCGCGACATGTGTATCTTATTCGGGCACCAGGATCCGTCGCACTTCTACTACGTACACCTGGGTAAGAACCCCGACCCGCATTCCAGTCAGATCATGATCGTCAACGGCTCGCCCAGAAAGATGATCACCTCGAATAAATCGCCGGGCATCCCCTGGGACGAGAAGTGGCACGACGTCAAAGTCGTGCGCCACACGGCCGACGGCACCATCGAGATCTATTTTGACGACATGAAAAAACCGGTCATGAGAGCCTGCGACAAAACCTTCACATGGGGACGCGTGGGACTGGGGTCATTCGACAACCACGGCCAATGGGACGACGTCAAACTCCGCGGCGTCAAAGTCGAAAAGACAAAGTAAAGCTTACTTTTTCTCTTTGACCGTAAAATCGATCGACGACTCGGCTACCTTGTGGCTCTTGAGATCCTCGACGGTTAGCTTCAGCGTGTGGCGGCCGGGATAGATTGTTGTGGGCAGACGGAAATCGCAACCGATGAAATAGTCGCGCCGCGGGCTCTGGCAGTGCTCTTCGGACTTGGTCGACTTGTGATCTTCGATACGCCGCCCGCTGCTGTCGAAGATTTGGAAACTGCTGCGCAGCGAGGTATGGTAGCCTTTGGCCGTGTTCTCGCTACGGAAGTTGTCGATCTCGGCATACAGCAACAGCCGCTGGCCGGGCGCGAACTCACTGCCCTCGAAACGCTTGATCGAACCGTAGCTCTGCACTTCGCTACAGAAGGCCAGGTTGCTGATCTCCAGTGTAGATGCTTCGCCCAGCGCGGCTACCGCCTGGCAAAGATGCCGCTTGGCCTCAGTGGCCCGGTGACTATCACGCGAGAAGCGTTGCGTGTCTAAAAGGATATCCAGCCCGAAAAGTTCGTTCGACCAGAAGTCACGCAGCGCCGAGTCGTCGAGGGGCATTTCTTGCATCGCATCGTCGCGGCGGCCAGCAAGAAGCTGCAACATGCGCAGCCGCGCATGGTCGGTCGCATCGCCGCCACCCCCGCCATCGGCGTCGCTCGCCGCCGATTTGTCTTGCGAAGCCAACTGCGATTCCAGCGCCGTGATGGCCGTGGCAACGTGTGAACGCCAATCGCCGGATCGCCCGTCGCCGAGTTGCCCGTCGTTGGATCGCCCGTCGTTGGATTGTGTTGCAGATAGCTTGCGTGGCGTTAACGGCTGCGACGGTCCGCTGTGATACGAGGTGTGAATCACGCCATCGGGTCGAGGTTTTTCGACGGTTTGCGTGCGGTCGAGCGGCGAACGTTTCAGGGCCGCGCCCGAATTGGGCCCAGGCGGCGTCTCGACGCGACCGCTCCCACTTGGTTGCCGTGTGTCTGGTGGTGGCTGGTCTGCCGGAACGTTTATTCCGCGGGCGCCAGTATCGGGATAGGCCGGAGCATTGATTCTGTGTGGCGGCAATTCGGCCACAGCGCCCGTAGAAGGATAATCCGTCACCGGATTTTTTGAAGTCGGATAACCGCTTGGCGAAGCTATTTCGCGGCGGCAGTCCGTCGCGGAAGCCGAGCGACGGTCGGCCAATTGTCGCGTGATGGTATGCTTGCCGTATTTCTGTGCATACGCGACTCTCGACCAAACGCTCTGCACGGCCATGGGCCAAAGGCTGGGATCCACCTGCTTGAGTTCATCGAGCAACTGGGCCTGTGCCCGCGGATCGACACGGCCGATCTTTTCCACCTCGGCCATTACAGCCTGCAAATCCTGGGGCGACGGCGCATTGGCCGCCATGGGGCCGGGAACCGGCGGTCTTGGGGCCGGAGATGATGGCATCGTGGCATTGGGCATCACATTGGGCATCAATTGTGTTGCCGGCGCCGACTGGCCACTTGGTACGGATCCAGGGCCACCGCCAGGTGCCACCGTCGTCTCGGTCTTGGACTTCGATGCCCAAGGCGAAGCCGCGCAGCCGCTAAGCCCGACTGCAACAAGCAGAACGACAGAAAAATAAGGCGAATGCATTCGAGTCGTCATTGGTCTCTCCATGGAAACCTGTCGGGATTCCCACGCGGGAATCACGCAGATTCCCACACAATAGGGGGAGAATGATAATGAAAAAGACCAAACGACTCAAGACGAAATTCGCCTGAAGCAGCCTACCTATATTTACTAGACCCTCTGTATTTGCACGCAATTCTTACGTGGAATTGCATTTCTGCGAGCAAGTGCGCGCCCTACAAGCTTTCGACGCTGAGAATACAACCGTTTTATAGCCCTTCGTGCATGGCGTAGGCATCGACATGTTCTTGGGGGACAGAGCGGTTGAGACTGAGCCAGTATTGCAACGTTTCTTTGACGGTGTTGGTAAACTCAGGATAACTCAGAGGTTTGCAGATGTAGCTTTGGGCTCCGCGGCGATAGGCTTCGGAAATATTTTGATCATTTTCCGAACTGGTCAGTACGACAACCGGCGCGAATCGTATTTGGTCGTCGCCGCGTACGCGCCGCAGAATTTGCAGCACCTGCAGTCCGTCCATGCGGGGCATTTTCAAGTAGAGAAGAATTAGAGCCGGCATTATGCGACAGCCGGTATCTTGAAACTTGCCGGTTCCGAAAAGGTACTCTATGGCTTCCACGCCGTCGTGAACCACGTCGAGCCGACATGCTACACCACTACTTTCGACGGCCCGCCGGAAAAGTGCTTCGTGGGCAGGGTCGTCTTCGGCAAGTAGAACAACCTTTTCATCAATTTCCATGGGTCCGTCGCAATAGTGAAGAGGAGACTGCAACTCCAAAAAAAAAGCCATGGGTGCCCCATAATCGCATCCGTATTCTTTTTGCAGAAGCAATGCTCGATACTCAGCCGAGACATTGCCGCCCATTCTCGCGTGGGCTTTAAACGCGCGAGGAAAGTCTCGCATCAGTTGCGAGGAGCACCCTTGGCTCAATTAAATTATAGCGTTAGGAACGAGTTAGGAAAGTGTTTTTTCCCCAGACCCACCACCTAGCTCTTACCGCCATCGACCTTGTAGCAATCGGGGCTGTTATCCCGCTTTTTACGGAAATACTCGGTGTTATTTACGTGAAATTTGGGGGGCCATATAGTAGCGGAGGAGGGCACCGCTTTAGGTGGGGACAGGTATCAGGATTCCTCGGAGCAAATGGCATGAGCAAGCAATTAAAAGTTATCTATGGCGTGAAGATCCAATACACTCCGCCGATTAAAGCGGCGATTGCCAGCCAGGAGGCGATGAAGCCCGCCAAGCCGACTGGTGAGATTCTGGGGATCTCTAGCCCCAGGTAATCGAAAACGACGTTGCGACGCGCCGGCTCGACACCCGCCGGCAGTGTGAAGGGCTCGACTTCCGGCTCACCCGTCGCGACCGGGGTGCGCAGGCATTTGTAGAACTGTTCGAGTTTTTCCTCGCGAACCGGCGGCGTGAGCAGACTCACGACAATCAGCGACGACACTCCAGCGGTGAGATAGAGAATCATTTGCCAGGGCAGGTTGAGTTGCCCTTCGAACAGAAAAGCTTCGGGCAGATATCGGGCGAAGCGTTCGTTGAAGTTCCAGACGTCCACGCCCAACATGCTGATCTTGCTGGTGAAGAGCAGGACGGTGAAGCTCACCATGGTTCCGGCCCAGGCTCCGGCTACCGTTGCTCTGCGCCAGAACAGTCCGGCCCAAAAGGCGATGCCCATCATGGCCGAAATTTTCCAAAATATTTCCAGCCCGCTGACTACGTTTTCAAAGCTCAGAGCGAAGGTGATGCCGACAACCACGACCAGCACTGACGCGCCGCGGCCGACCCAAATGTAGTGCCGGTCGGCGGCGTCGCGGACGAAGTGCTTGCGATAAATGTTTTCGGTGAACAAGGCCGAGGCCGTGACCATGAAGGCGTCGCAAGAACTCATTACCGCGGCCAGCATCGAGGCGATGAACAGACCGACCAGCCCTGGCGCAATTTGCGGCAAGAGCCGATGGGCCATCAGCCCGTAGACGTGATCGATGTCGATTTCGGTATCGCTGGTGGCGAACATCGCTACGGCGCACAGTCCGGTCATCATCCAGGCGACGGTGCAGATACGCTTGATGAAGTTTCCGCCGGTGAGCCCCACGCGGCTTTCCATCTCGGTTTTACCGGCCGAGCAGATGCCCATGTTGTGCGGCTGTGTGGTAAATCCAACCAATGCGTTAATGGCAATTATGGCGATGTAAAAGGCTGTGATCTTGCCGGGTGCCACCCAACGCCGTTAACCTTTTTTTGTTTGTTTGAGTTTCCTCGCAAGACG
>CAZISU010000655.1:0-4413 GCA_964541935.1 uncultured Planctomycetaceae bacterium
AGGCCGGGTTGTAACCCGGCGATTGGACTAGACCAGATCCGCGACATCCAGCCAGCGCCGCTCGCTCCACGATTGGTAGCCGAGCTCGGCGAGTTGTACGCCCTTGGCGCCTTCGAGCAGGCCCCACCTGAAGGGCGAATCGGTTACGACGTGCCTCAGGAACAACTCCCATTGCACCTTGAAAGCGTTGTCGTAGACGCGGTTCGACGGCATCTTGTCCCAGCCGGCATAGAAATCTATGGGCTGATCGATATCGGGGTTCCAAACCGGTTTGGGCGTGTTGGCGTCGTGTTGCAGACGGCATTCCCGCAAACCGGCCACCGCCGTGCCGTCGCTGCCATCCACCTGAATTGTCAACAGGTCGTCGCGCCGCACGCGCGTACACCACGACGAGTTGAACTGCACGATTACCTTGTTATCGGCATCCGCCGCATCGCCACCGACCTCGAACATTCCATAGGCCGCGTCGTCGGCCGTGGATTCATATTCGTTTCCGTCCTCGTCGATGCGGCGGTCGATATGCACGGCACCGTGGGCCAACACCGAGCGTACCGGCCCGAAGAGGTTGTCCAGCACATAACGCCAGTGGCAGAACATATCGTAAAGGATCCCGCCGCCGTCTTCCTTGCGATAGTTCCAACTGGGCCGCTGGGCCTGCTGGCGAACCCCGTCGAAGACCCAGTAGCCGAAATTGCCGCGTACAGAAAGGATTCGGCCCAGATAGTTGTTATCTAAAAGATATTTCAGTTTCAGCAGCCCTGGCAGCCAAAGCTTGTCTTGCACCACGCCATGTTTGACGCCGGCCGCCTTGGCCTCATGATAAAGGGCCAGCGCGTCTGCGGTGTCTAGAGCCGTGGGCTTCTCGGTATAGATGTGCTTGCCGGCCGCTATCGCCTTGCGGATGTTTCTCGACCGCAAAGTTGTGGTCAAAGCGTCGAAATAAATCGAATACGCATCGTCGCTCAAAACAGCGTCCAAGTCGGTAGAATATTGTTCGATGCCGTGCCTGCGGGCCAGATCCTTGAGCTTGTTCTCGTTGCGTCCCAGCAAAATCGGCTCGGGCACGATCGTTTCGCCGGCGTCGAGTTTCACACCGCCCTGCTGCCGAATCGCCAGTATCGAGCGGATCAGGTGCTGATTGGTGCCCATGCGACCCGTAACACCGTTCAAAATTACGCCGACTTTATGGACTGTCATTCTGATACTCCTACACGTACTGTAAATACGCATCCTTGATTTGTTCGAGAAACTGTCCCTGGTCCATTTCCCAATATCGGTTGGAGAAGATCTCCACCTCGCAGAAACCGTCGAAACCGGCACGCTCGACCCAACCGCGGATGCGGCGGATGTCGATGCAGCCTTCTCCCATCAGGCCTCGGTCGTTGAGAATATCGACCGTGGGCGACTTCCAGTCGCAAACGTGAAATGCAAATAGCCGCTTCACCCTGCCCGCCCTCGCGATCTCATCCTCAAGCTCCGTGTCCCACCAAAGGTGATAAACGTCAACGGCGACGCCCACCTGCGGCGAATCAATTGCATCACACATTTCATTCGCCTGCCGAAGCGTGTTGATGGCCGATCGCGAGTCGGCGTACATGGGGTGAAGCGGCTCTATTGCCAGCCGAACGTTGGCCTGTTCGGCCCGATCTAGGACCGCATGAATTCCATCGGCGATTTGTTTTCGAGATTCATCCAGTGGTTGGCCAGGCACCGCGCCGCAAACCAGCACGATTAGCGGCGCGCCGAGTTCGTGCGCCTGGTCGATGGCGCGGAGATTGTCGTCGACGGCCTTGTAGCGTCCGGCCGAATCGGCTGCCGGAAAAAAACCGCCGCGGCAAAGCGAGACGATTTCCAGCCCAGCGCCGCGCAAAGCCTGACCGACCTGGGCAACGTTGCGACCTTCTAGAGCGTCGCGCCAAACCGTGATGCCCTTCACACCGGCCGCTGCGTAGCGGTCGGTAGCCTCTTCGATCGACCACGGCTTGGTGGTGATCGTGTGGACACACAATCGAGACAAGTCAATGAGCGGTTTTGGAGACATGGCAGGCGAGGTAATCTAATAGATCTTGTGAACCTTATTCGACCGACTGGACGAGGAGCATATGGCTGTCCGCCCAAGCAGTAACTCTGATTCTACTCCGTCATCGGCTTTCGCCAAGGATAAAATTACAAAGCTTGCCGGAGAATACCCAAGTATTTACAGGATAAGAACTTGCCCGCATGGCACGATAGGCAGGAAAGCGAGTTGCACGGTTGTGTAAAACCGAAAAACGTAGAAGTATAACTTTTGCGTCAGCTTTATGCTCGTTTCAGCCCGATTTCGTCTTCTTGCGTGGGCTACGTGGGCGAAGGAATGCGATAAGTAGAATGACCGGAGCCACTACGAGAAATAAGCGGGGTTTCCACGCCAAAATAACAACCAGCGGTGGCACGACACCCAATAGCCAGGCGGGAATTCGCTGCACATCGGTATAAGCTACCCAAAGCACGCCCATTAACGCGCCCACTCGCCAGCAGGCCGCCTCCAAGCCCAGCAAGCCGTTGCCCTCGGTTGGCCATAGCCACAGCAAGCCGGCAACTACCAGCAGCACGAGGGCGATAATTCCAATGGCGTGTCGACGCATACTTGAGCTTTGCTTAACTTGGATGATTCATCAGTAGGCCGGGTTGTAACTCGGCGGGTGTCTTCTATTGTACGGGCTTCTCGGTTGGTTGTCTCTTAGGTGGGCGTTTTTTTGGCTGCGGTGGAGTGCCCAATTCGATCTCGGCCTTAAACTCGCGACCGTCGCGTATGGCTGTGATCGCAATTTTTTCGCCCGCATAGCGTTGCCCCACAGCTTCACGCAGATCGGCCGCACGATTGATCTTCTTTCCGTCAGCCAGGACGATGCGGTCGCCGGCCTTCAGCCCGGCCTTTTGCGCCGGCGAACCGGGCGCACAACCTCCAACCAGCGGCTCGGCCATGCTGGGGTTGGGATGCTTGAAACCGACGCCCAAAAATCCGCCGTAAAGGTCTTTGCTTTTCTTCATGCGCTCGACCGACTGCAAGACATCTGCTGCCGGAATTGCAAAACCGATCCCCGAGTCGTACCACTCCAGGCCGGCCGTTTGCGCATCGCCATCGGGCGAAAGCGGCACCAGCACACCCATCACCCGCCCGTGGATATCGATCAACGGCCCGCCGTAGTTGTTCGGCGACACGGCCGCGTCGGACTGGATGGCCTTGCCCCAGATACGATTGATGGCGCTGATGATACCCACCGCAATGTTGGGCCGATTGCCCGGAAAGATCCGCCCCACGGCTATTGCCCATTGCCCGCTGCGGATAGTTTTCTTTTCGGCGAACGCCGGCACGCTCAGTGCCGTTTTATCGTCAATTTCAATCTTCAGCAGCACCAGCTTGCGACTGTGGTCGGTCGCCACCAGGCGGGCCGCCTTGCGAGTGCCGTCGGCCAATTGCACCAAGATAGAATCCGGCTTGCGTATAAAGTTGAAGGCGCTGGAAACAATATGGCCCTGGTTGTCGACTACCAGCCCGGTGCTAGGTCCGTTGCCGAACACCAGTCCTTCGGCACGTTCCAGCCCGCCGACCGTTTCCAGTCGCACCACCGACGCCGCAACACGAGCTACGGCCGCTTGGAAAGCTCTTTCTTCGGCGGCATAATGGCCGGCCAGTCCATCACGTCCATCGGCCGGGCAGATCGACACGCTTACCGAAAGCGCGGCTAAGATCAATCCCACCACCAATGTAGGCCGGGGCGTGACCCGGCATTTGTCTCTGAACAACGAAATCAATATTTCAAGTCTCATGTCTCACATCTCACGTCAAAAACGCCGGGTTACGACCCGGCCTACTCAATGCCCATCTCAACTAACTCATGCTCGCGCATCACCGTCACGTACAAAACGCTTCCCGCCGGCAGATACGATAGCTCTTCTGCAAGCTGCTTGCAGGATTGCACCAGCCGGTCGCCCACCAGGACGACGAGATCGTCTGCCTGCAAGCCGGCCTTGGCAGCTGCCGAGCCGGGGCGGACTGAATCGACGTATGGCGGCGTTCGATACAGCACGTCGGGCACCAGCGTGATACCCAACTGTCCCAACGATATCGGCTTGGATGCTTTTTTGCGCCCGGCGCGCGGTTGGGCCGTAAAACGTCCCGACAGTATGCGGTCGACCGATTTTTTTAGCTCGGCGGTGGGAATGGCGTGGCTCAGCCAGGTGCGATTGAGTTTATTTTGTAATTCCTTGCCCAACATGCCGGCCAGGTGACCGTCGCCATCGAGCAGTGCCCCGCCGGCGGCGCCGGGGTTGTTGGTCGAGGCGTCGAGCACATAGATCGGGCCGCGGTAGGGCGACGTGAATACTCCCAACCCGGCCGTGAGTTGCGTGGCGGCCGAAACCACCCCACTT
>CAZISU010000656.1:0-4407 GCA_964541935.1 uncultured Planctomycetaceae bacterium
AATGTTCTCGCGAGGTGTGTGGGCAGCCGCAACAACCATTGACAAGATTCGTGCCGAACTCGAAGTCGAGCGATCCACCGAGAAGTATGCCAAACGGAAAGAGGCCGACGCCCGACGCCGGAACAAAGCTCAGGCTGAATACGTCGAGGATTTTCTTGGAGCGGTGGTGAAGTTTCTGGCTTTTCACCCTGCACACACTGAACTAGCCGGCCATCTTGCCCGTGCCGTGGCCGAACATGCTACCCCGGTCGGAAGTGGTACAGTTGCCAGAACGAAGCGAATCCCCGTCGAACAACGAGCCGAAGCCGCCGTAATTGCGTGGATGCGACACCAGACTACCGCCTACGACTCGATGGCGATCCCCAGAGTCAAAGGCAAACGGCGGAAGGTTCGACGGATGCTCGCCAAGCGGTCCCAGGAATTGCTGGGCCGGTATCGAAGTGAAATAGCGGTCGAAGGAGAGTGCCCGCTAAAGAAAGCGGTGATGGACGACTGACTTAGGAAAGACTAGTTATGACCTAAAGTGGCGCCCGGCGGAGATCAATCGACTGTGTGTTCGAATGCACCATCTGGGAGCGGTAAATCGCTTACAAGTCGGAAAAATGCCCGTGAGTCTCGAACGTTGTGTTCTAGTTTCTTGAACCTAATGTACTGTAATATTCTTTTCTTGGCCAATCCCAATAATAGCTGTTGGGCCGCTTCCCATGATACTCCGAGCAATCTATTTGCATCGCTAACATTGACCTGTTGATTCACCGCGAGCCAGTTCAATATGTTTTTTTCATCTTCGCTTAAACTGCCCGCCAAGGCTTCGCTGACAATTTGACTTACGTCCTGATCTATCCATGCTCGACGTTGTTTAATATTGTTTCGCAGTGTAACGCGGACTATTGAATACAAGTCTCCAGGCTGCTGGAACTCGGGTTTTGGGAGTTTCATGTCCAACATTGTCTCGCGAATCCGTTGCGTTCCTTCGTGAGCACATAATACAAACTTCAAGTGCCGCATAGCCTCCATCAGATGCGGGTTACGAGGCATATGCACTTGATAGATATTTTCGGGTGTAACACCGGGAAGAAATGGCCCTGGGCTTTCGATTACAAGCCTATCGTCGAACATCTTGATGAAGATCGGCATGTTTTTTAAGCCATTACCATATGATCGGTGAACGCATGCGTTGACAACCGCTTCATACCAAGCTGTCTTTGGATATTCTAGGACGGGAAAAAACTTTCCACTCGTATCCAATGGAGAGAAGGTGCGAAGTTGCGAATCCAAAACACTTTCGGCTTGTAAAATGAGGTTGGGAATGGTTCCTTCGAGCGTTATGTCTTTGACCGCGTTATACTTGTCTCCCGTCCTCTCTTTTTCACCTTCGAACCTCAGAAAACGAATTTTGCAGCCGGGAAAGAGACGCAGTGGATCTTTTGCAAACAGTAAAGTACATGCAACATTTGGAATAAAAACCTCGTCCTTAATATGGCCTAAATGCCGAACATCCAGCACTTCCGGAGTAGAAAGTCTTTCCGGCAAAAAGCGGTCTTCGCGGACCTTCTTTACGAAGTGGGCAACAGCATCTTCGTCGAAGTCCCGAGGATAGGGCAAATTGCTATCGTTCTGCTCAAAACTGATCTCGCCCTTGTCGGCTTGCAATTCACGAATTTCTTCCGGTGAGAGCAGGTATTTGCTATCACCTCTCCGAACAAACGCTTTGCCTGAAGTTGTTTTGACAACAGATTTACTTCGATATTCCACTCGAAATAAAATTACAAAATCTTGCTTTCCCTTACTGTTTTCAACGATAACCTGCTTGGTCTTTACGCGAGCATCCGGGCAGAATTCGTGTGGAGCCTTTTCCAGATTGTTAATCTGTTTCGGATGCAAACTGGCACATCCAGAAAAGCTCCCGTTATCATCCATGCCGACTACGACTACCCCTCCATCCGGAGATGTGTTTGCCCACATGCAAACATTTTCCCCAAGTTTGTCGCGAGAATACTTCGCTGACTTTCGTTCAACGCAACGGTTTTCCGAGAGCTTTCGCAGCAGGTCTTCATTTGCCCGTTCGAAAATATCATCCGGGTGAAGGATTCGTTCCGGTTCGGCGTCGAAATCCAGCATACGCTGCTGATCCATTTTGAGTCACCGAATTAAATGAGAGTACGGGGGTAACTGTAAGCAAGAAACGCACATTTAACTAGTGTAACCATGTGCAGAAAAGCGTCAATAGAGACCAGCGGAGGGGGGGATTATGTAACAAAAATGCCGATTTAAGGGGAATGCCTAACTCCATAAACACACGAAAACTTAAAGATTGAGCCGGGTGGCACTCATTTTTTATAGCAGTGCTTCTTCTTCCGCAAGCGGGCCGGGCTGGAAGCGGTCGGGACGGTTCCACCACCAGAGCACGACGGCCAGGGTGGCGGCGGTCGCCATTAGAGCCGCGAGGATGGAAAACAGGATCGCTTCGCTCTCGATGCGGCCGGCCAGGCGCGGGCCGTAGGCGCCGATGCCGAATCCGCAGGTGAAGGCCAGGCCGTAGCAAAGCGAGCGGCGGCGACGGGGCACGTATTTGGCCACCAGGCTGTTGAATAGCGGTTGGTGCATGAAGAACAGCGGGGCGAAGAGGGCGGCGGCCAGGATACGGGTCTTGCCCTCGGCGAATCCCATCCACAACACGCAAGGCGCCGCCGCATAGAAGGCCAGGGCCATCATCCATTCGAGCGTTTTGGGTTTGGCCAACCAGCCGGCGGCGATCTGGCCGATGATTCCCAAAGCCAAGACGAAGCTGGTGAGATAAACCCGTAGGCTTGCGGGCGAGATGCCGCTTACGACCAAGCCGGACTTGCCCAGGTAACGAGGTAGGAACGTCAAAACGGCGGCATACACGATGCCGGCCAAGGATGCCATGAGGATGAGCGTGAAGTAGCTGTACCAATGTGCCTCGTCTTCATTGAGATCGAGCGGCGGCTGGAGGTCACCATTGCCATTCGGTTTACGATGGTTGTACGACGGTTCGTGCGGCAGCCAGATCATGAAACAGACGGCCAGTATCACACCGGGCACGGATAGCATGAGGAAATACTGACGCCAGCCGGCTCCGCAGGCGAAGGCCAAGCCGGCAATGAACGGTCCGGCGGCGATTCCCAGCGAGCCGAAGATGCCGTGGTAGCCCAGCGCTTTGGGGCGATTTTCGGGCGTGGTGTAATGCGTTATCAGGCCCACGCCGGCCGGATGATAGATGCTCACAAACATGCCCAAGGTGAACATGGAGACAAACAACACGGCCAGACTAGGCGACCACCAGGCCATGAGTGCCGCGAAACTGCCGCCAAGCAAGTAGACCACCAGCAGGCGTTTGGCCCCGTAGCGGTCGGCCAGCCAGCCGGCCGCCATGGCAAACAGCCCATAGGGCAGCCGCAAACAGGCGCCCAGGTCTCCGACAACCTGCTTGCCGATACCAAAATCTTCACAGATCAATTGCTCGACGTTGCCGAACGACAGTTCCAGGATATGGACCAAGGCATGTGCGCAGGAAACCAGCAACACGAGCCTCAGAGTAGCGGCGTTCATCCGACGTTGGTCTTTTCCGCATCGCTATTATCGGCGTCGGCTTGCCCGGGATTGGTCTGTCCGGGGTTATCCGAGGTGGCGTTGGTTTTCTCGATCAGGCGGTTGAGCAATTCTTCGGTGGCTCCGCTGTCGATGGCCTCGCTGGCCAGCTTAGCACACTCCAGAGGCGTATCGGCCTGATCGGCCACCCACAGAGCGGCTGCCGCGTTGGCCACAACAATGTCTCTGGACGGTCCGGGCCGGCCTTGTAGGATGCTGCGGATGCGTTGCGCGCTTTGCTCGGAGCCTTCGACTTTAATATCTTCGATATCGATAATCTCCAGGCCGAAATCCTCGGGGTTCCACTCGAACTCCGTGAGCTTGTCGCCGTGAACTTCGGTAACGCGGGTTACGCCGCCGAGGCTAACCTCGTCCAGCCCGTCGGCGCCGTGTACGACCAAGGCTCTTTGGGTGCCCAACATGGCCAAGGCCTGGGACAGAAGTGCGCGCAGTTCCGGTTTGGCGACGCCCATCAACTGCAAGGGAGCGCCGGCCGGATTGGCTAGCGGGCCGAGGAAGTTGAAGATCGTGGGCGTTCCCAGCTTTTTGCGGATGGGGCCGACGTGCTTCATGGCCGTGTGCAGCAGCGGTGCGTAGCAGAAGCAGATGCCTAGTTCTTCCAGGCAGGCTTCGACCACTGGGACGTCGACCTCGATATTGACGCCCAATTCGGCCAAAACGTCGGCCGCGCCACTACGGCTGGTGAATGCCCGATTGCCGTGCTTGGCTACCGGAACACCGACCGAGGCCGTTACCAAGGCGGCGGCCGTGCTGATGTTGAAAGTGCCTGAAGAA
>CAZISU010000657.1:0-4404 GCA_964541935.1 uncultured Planctomycetaceae bacterium
GCGACGTTTTTCCGTGTTTACCGGCCCTCGCTTGCGCTTCGCGCTTAGTATTTTAAGCGAAAACACTGGTTCATGAATAATCCGGGCTAAGCGTATCCCCGCAGCCCCCCGAGTCCGCGTTTGCCTCTGCAAGACTATACATGAACGAATTATTCGACAGCCCCCTTGGCGCTGGGGTGTGTTTCATGTTATTAACGTGTTTTGCACATATATAACAAATGCTTCGGGAGAATATCGTGAGCAGTGAATTCAATTACGAGATGGCCGCCGGTGTGGAATTTCGCGACATGGAAGCTTGCAAAAAGGCACGGGCGATCAAGCGTGAGGATGTAGACAAGCACCCAAACGAGAATTTTGATATTCGCGTAATAGAAGATGAAGCTGCCTTTCGGTTTGCTTATGTCATGGACATCGTGACGGGTATCAAGCGTGCCTTGGACGAGGGCCGCGATAAGTACGTGCTGATTCTGCCGGCGCCCAACCCGCAATACGCCTTCGTGGCCCACGCCATCAACCAGTTGAACATCCCCTGCCACCACGTGCATACGTTCAACATGGACGAATACGCGGACCAGGACGGTAAAACCGCGCCACGAACCTGGAAGGGTGGGTTCCAGTATTGGATGTGGAACGACCTGTTCAGCAATATCAAGCCCGAGCTGCGGATGCCCGAGGATCAGATCCACTTTCCCAACACGGACAACGTCAACGACTATACCAAGATGATTGAGGATCTGGGCAGTGCCGACGTTTGTTATGGCGGGATCGGTTGGGGCGGCCACGTGGCGTTTTTCGAGCCGCACCTGGGCCACGAGTTCGTTGGCGACATGGACGGGTTCCTCGACCAGGGCGCGCGGATCGTCGACCTGCACCCCATCACGGTTATGCAGAACTGCCTGTATGCCGACGCCGGAAGCGCCGGCGATTGGTCGTGGGTTCCGCCCAAGGCCGCAACCGTGGGCCCCAAGGATCTGGTCAACTCGAAACTGGTGAGCTTCTGGGACGGCTACGGTGCGGGCGAATCGATGTGGCAACGCTTCATCAGCCGTCTGGCCGCACACGGACCGGTAACGCCCCTGGTGCCGGCCAGCATGTTGCAGGTTATCAAGAGCGAACTGATTCTCTCCGGGTCGGTGGCCGCCGATTGCAGTGAGGAAACCAGCGAACGGCGGGTGAAAATCGAGTTTTGAAGGCAATGAAGAATAATTAACAGAAGAAAACGAAGGGAACGAAGGAAGAAAGAGAAAGAAGAGAGGGGAGGGGAGAAGGGTTTACTGCGTCTGAAAGCCGCTTGCCGGCTTCGCAAAAACCGTGCATTAGTTATGAAGAATCGTCATATCACCGCCGCGGATCTGATCGATAAAACAATCGATTGCCACGCCCACCTCGGCATCAATACCAAGGCCATGGCGTGCGGCGAGTATCCCTACGCGCAATCGGTCGAGGGGCTCTACTATCGCATGAAGTCCGCGGGGGTCGACGCCACGATTGTTTTCCCCACCGCCGCGGATCTATTTTTCGACCTGGCGGCATTGACCGAAGGGCGTGTGGTTGCGGCCCAGCGGCCCTTATCACCGGCGCCCTACGTGGCCGAGAACCGCATGTTGATGCACGAGGTTTTCCGCTTCTGCCCGGAGTACCAAGACCATTTCATCCCCTTCATTTCGGTCGATCCGGGCCGGCTGGTCAACGAGCAACTCGACGCCTTATGTGAACTCGAAGAAGAGTTCCCCATCTACGGTATCAAGGTCGTGCCGGTCGCCTGCCAGACGCCGGTCACGGCCCTGCTCGACGAAGGCAGCGTGTTTCTGGATTTCGCCCGTCAGCGGAACATCCCCTTCTTGTTCCACACGACCGTCGATCCGCAAGAGACCTATTCGCACGCGCGACTGGCTTTCGAGGTCATCGACGCGGCGCCCGATGTGCGATTCTGTCTGGCACATTGCATTGCCTTCCACCGCGGCTACCTGGATCGCGCGGCCGCGGCCGATAACATTTGGGTGGACACCTCGGCCATGGCCATCCAGGTGCTGGCAGCCGTCAAATACCCCGGCTTCATGGCCGAAGGCGACGACCGCATAGTGGCCGATTTCAGCGACCACCGCAAGGTGATGCAACGCCTGGTGGAAGCCTATCCCGACACGATCATGTGGGGCACCGACTCGCCCTACTACACCTTCATCAGCCGCCGCAAGCAAGGCGACGCCGATGACGCCTTCATGGACTTCCGCCTCAAAGCGAGCTACGAAGACGAAAAAGCCGGGCTGGACGCACTCTCGCCGCAGCAAAAAAAGGCCGTTTCGAACGCGAACACGATCCGGTTTTTGTTTGGGAAGTAGTGTATACTTGTTAGCGATAACGCTTTTTGTCGCGCGCGGGGACAAGCCCCGCCGCTAACTTTATATTTTCCAGCGAGAAGCAACAAGAATATGAAAAGCTCCCTTGTGTATTCTGCGGCGATTGCATTCGTTTTCTCAGCTCATACGCTTGCTTTAGGTGCTGAAGATCCCGTATTGAATCTGACGCAGTACAAAGACGCAACGTCGATAAAAGCCAACCAGCACAAACTCGTTACAGTCAAGCTCCGCGGCAAAGTCAACCATGCCGGCATGCCGGGCGTACAGGACTATCGCGCCGTTGTTGCCGGTGTGCATGTGTGGTTGGCCGAGTATCCCGCCTCAAAACAATTGCAAATCACCTCCGACGAAAAAGGCTGGTGGACGATGCATGTTTTGAAGCGCAAAAAAACCGACATCAAAGCTTCGTTCGTTTACGCCAAAGCAGGCTGGGTTACGACAAAAACAAATGTGCTGACGATTAAGGACAAGGACGATACCGACTTGGCTATCCAGTACATCGATCCGTTGTTCTTTCAGTGGTTAATCAAGCCAGGCATAGAACTCATGATGAAGGATCTGCTGCCGCCTGGGGCTGACGCAACGCTCAAAAACGCCGTGGTGGTGACTGTCGGAAAATCGTGGGCCAGTATCCACGACGACCGCTTGCCGCATGGCGACCCCGGCGCAACGACCCATGCGATTGCCGGCGCTGTCGGTCCGCTCTATTTCGACGAAAGCGTGAAGCCCAATCCGTCTTACAAGGCCACGTCAGTCGATGGCGGCATCGCATGGCTCAACGTTCCAAAAGGGACGCACGTTCTTAAAACATCCAAGAAGGGCGTGAAATACTGCGACGTTGAATTCGCCATCACCGACGACGATGCAGACGATAAAGTCATGCTGTATATCGCTTCGCCACCCGATTCGGTTCAAGGAAGCAACGATTCGCCGCCTGGAAAAGAGTGATGGGCGCGCGCGACCAGGCCAACCTGACGGACGACGATTCGCGGCTTGAAAAAGTATCAACCGAATGGAAATTGGTCACCTTGGAGTACACCGTAAAGCGGCTGTGTATGCGCTTCGCGCTGCCGCAATGAGTTAGCAACAGTAAATGGGGCAATATGCGCGTTTATTATTTCCAAAAATCAAATCAAACAAACTGCAGGCGACCTATTACGCCTCAAACCAACCGATAGCCGCCAAACCACCCACCGAATTTTTCGCGCCGACTCCGTCGACTCGTGAAAAATCGTCAGACAAAGTCCGACAGACTGTTAACGGCGGGGGTGGCGATGAACCACTCGGCATTGTAAAATTACAAGTTTACGTCGAACGATGAATTAGCAACCGTCGCAGGTCGCTATGGAGGATAAACATGAAGGTTCTGGTAGTAATTGGCCATCAGCATCAGGGCAGCTATTGCCATGCCCTGGCCGGGGCGGCGGTTGATGAAGCCAAGGCGGCCGGTCACGAGGTGATTTTTCACGATCTGTATGCTGAGGATTTCGACCCGCTCCTGACGCATGATGAGATTCTAGACGAAGGTGGGCTCGATGCGGTGGTTCAGCAGCACTGCGACGAACTGCTGGCGGCCGATGTGATCGTGGTCGTTCATCCTAATTGGTGGGGACAACCGCCGGCTATGCTCAAGGGCTGGGTAGATCGGGTTTTCCGCCAAGGGACCATTTATTCGTTCAGCGAAAATGGCATCGATAGCAAAATTGCCGGCAAAGCGGCACTGGTTTTCACAACGTCGAACACGCCGCGCGACATCGAACTCGAAGTCTACGGCGACCCGCTGCAAAACCTTTGGGAAACCTGCATCTTCGGCCTGTGCGGCATCACCAACTTCACGCGACGGAACTTCGAATCGATTATCATGAGCTCGCAAGAAGAACGCGAGCAATGGCTGGTCGAGTTGCGCGAAACGGTTAAGAAACATTTGTAGATTAGATAATAGTGGACAATACTAACCCGAAGCGCAAGCGAAGGGCTGGGGAACATGAGAAAACGCCACCTCCCCTTCGCTTGCGCTTCGGGTTAGTATTTCACGAAAAACGAAATT
>CAZISU010000658.1:0-4400 GCA_964541935.1 uncultured Planctomycetaceae bacterium
GAGATACGCAAAGGCATTTCTCGTATTAAAAAACGCGGCAATGCTAAACGTAACGACTGACAGCCCTTTCTCTCCCGAATAGCTATGCGATTTGGCGAAAGGGGATAGAAAAACTCCTGGTGCGTCGCGGACGCACCCTACTTTAATGCACATCCAGCCCGTTCAGCATGAAGATTATGTGTTCTAGCGTTTTGAGAATCTCGTCCATGTATTCGGTGACGGCTCGCACGCTGCCGGGCAGGGCGTAGATTTGGGTTTTGCCGACGACTCCGGCAACCGAACGGCTTAGCAGGGCGTTGGGTTTGGCGGAGCCGAATTTTATGCGGATGTTCTCCATGATGCCGGGGATGAGTTTTTCGCAAACGGCGGACACGGTTTCGGGGGTGATGTCGCGTGGGCCCACGCCGGTGCCGCCGGTGGTGATTATGACGTCGACGCCGTCGGCTACGGCCTTGGTCAGGCTTTCGTTAAGCTTGTCGGCGTCGTCGGGCAGGATCTTGTTTTCGACTTGCGCGTGCCAACGTTTGTCGACCAGCCAGGTTTGCAGCAGTTCGGCGATCTTGGGGCCCGAGCGGTCTTCGTACTCACCGGCCGCCGCGCGGTCGCTAAGTGTGAGAATCAAAACACGCAAGGGTCGTGGAATAAATTCACCCCCAGCACCGGGTGCAATACGGCCGCCGCTGATGACGCGTGTAAACAAGCCCTCCTTGGGCATCACGCATTTGCCTATCTCACGGAAAATGGCACAGCCGTCGCCGTGGCACTTTTTGCCGATTTGGGTTACTTCGAGTTCCACGTCACCGAAGCGGAAGCGGTCCAAAATGGCCACACTGCTGAAATCCAGCCCTCGCAGCGCGATGTTTTCGGCGAATTCGCCCGGGCGTATTTCGCGGCCCAGCTCTTCACTGAAGCGGTCGATACTCTCTTGGCTAAGCAGGCTGATCTGGCGGTGCCAGGCCCCGGCGTGGGCGTCGCCGACGATGCCACGGGGGTCGACGTCGATGCTTTCGACCGGCTCTTTGATCGTGCCCTTCTCTCGCGAGATATTGACCGCCACTACTTCAAGATTCCGCGACATCGCTTTTGACCTTCTCTAACAAGACGATATTTCCGATTTTCATTTCCTTGTCGACCGCCTTGCACATATCATAGACGGTCAAGAGCGCCACGCTGACGGCCGTGAGGGCTTCCATTTCGACGCCCGTGCGTCCGCAACAGGAGACCTGACTGGTGGCCGCCACACCCTCTTCGGTTAGCTCGAGCGTGACGTCTATCGCGTCGAGCCCGAGGGGGTGGCACAAGGGTATCAACTGGCCCGTCTGCTTGGCCGCCTGGATGCCGGCGATCTGGGCCACGGTCAACACGTCGCCCTTCTTCATCTGGTTGCGGCGGATCAGCTCGCGCGTGGCTGCGGCCAACTCGATTGTTCCAGCGGCCCGCGCGCGGCGGAACTGGGGCGGCTTCGCGCCCACGTCGACCATCTTGGCCCGGCCCTGTTCGTCGACATGCGATAGACCGTCAACATTAGATTGTTCTTTCATATTAGCCGCCAATCATCCCAATTGTTCGGTTGGAGCAGGCCGAGCCGGCCGCAGGTTTTTGGGCAATTGCCCGAGCGATGGCTGCGGCCGCGCCCAACTTTCGCACGCCAAACCCCAGGTCGCAGAACAGGCACGGGCGGATCTGCCCGTCGCTCGTCAGCCGCAGGCGGTTGCAACGTTGGCAATCTCCGCCACTGCCGCCGTGAACGACGGAGAAGTGTCCGCCGGCCAGATCCATTTGTTCGATGAAGCGGACTTCGAGCCCTTCGTGCTGGGCAAAGGCCGCTACGTCACGTGCGTCGGGGCCCAGGCCTTTTGCGTCTTTGTCTTGCGGCCCCACCACGCAGTTGAGCTTGATGGGTGCGAGTCCGGACTGTCGCGCAGCTTCGATTCCGGCCAGCACCTGCTCGACCTGTCCACCGCGGGTAAGTGCCGCGTATTTCTCCGCGTCAATCGCGTCGAGACTGACATTGACGCGATGCAATCCGGCCGCGGCCAGCAGCGGGGCATATTTCGTCAACAAGATACCGTTTGTGGTCATGGCCAGATCGGCCACGCCGTCGATTTTCGCCAATTGGGACACGAGGTCTTCGATACCCAGCCGCACCAGCGGTTCGCCACCGGTTAAGCGGATTTTGCAAACGCCGATATCGACCGCCGCGCGGGCAACCTCGACTATCTCTTCGAATCGCAGCACGTCTTCGTGCCGCATGAGGCTGATACCCTCGCTGGGCATGCAGTATACGCAGCGCAAGTTGCAGCGATCTGTGACCGAGATTCGCAAGTAGTCGATTGTGCGTCCAAAGCGGTCGATCATCAGCGGCCCTTCATCAGCGGAAGGAAAACGACCCGCGTGCCGGCCGCCAGTTCCGTTTGTCCAATGGGAACAACGAAGAACCCGTCGGATTCGGTCAGAGCCGTGAGATGGGCCGAGCCGTGAAAATCGATGGTCGAGATTGTGCCGTCGTCGTCGAGCCTCGCAGGCACGTATTCGATGCGGTCGGCCTTACGGCGGCGGAAGTCGGCGCCCAAGGGCAGCTCGATTTCCCGCAGAGGCCGTCGCCCGCCGCACATCAGCGCAGCGGCGCGGAGCACGAACACATGGAACATCACATGCACCGAAACCGGATTGCCGGGCAACCCAAAAACGGCCACGCCGGGACCGGTAGCAAAAGTCAGCGGCCGGCCCGGCTTGATTTGCACCGAGGTGAAATGCACATCCAGGCCCGCACCAGTCAGAGCCGTGCCCACAAAGTCGTAATCGCCCACCGAAACTCCACCCGAGAGCAACACGATGTCGGCCAGTTCGGCGGCCTTGCAAATTGTCTCGACGGTAGCCGCGAGGCTGTCGGGTATCGACTCTTCCAGAACCACGTCCATCGCAAACCGCCGCCCGAGCATTGCCAGCATGGGCCCGTTGGTGTTCATGATCTTTCCATGCACGATCTTGGCGGGATCGTCGACAATCTCGTCGCCGGTCGAGAGCACGGCCAGACGCACGGGCCGGTACACGTCGATCTCGCTGATGCCGCAGCCGATGAGGTTGGCGATTTCCAACGCGCCCAGTTGCGTGCCCGCACGAACCACAACGTCGCCCACACGCACGTCTTCGCCTTGCAAGCAAATATGGCGGGCCGCGGATGGTCGCGTAATCTCGATGCCCTCGTGCGACGCGCTAACATTTTCGACGGGAATAACCCGGCCGGCGCCATCCGGAACCGGTGCGCCAGTCATGACCTTCACGGCCAGCCCCGAGCGTAGCGCGGGCTGTTCTTCGTTCCCGGCCAGAATTGTCTGGGGATCGACCTCATATTTGTCGCGCTGGTCGCCGTCCAAAACGGCATAGCCGTCCATGGCCGATTTATTGAAGGGCGGTAGTTGCAGACGCGACAGTTGGTCTTCTGCCAAGATCATCCCCACGGCGTCGCGCACGGGGAGCGTTTGTCGGGCGGTGGTGATTGCCGCCGCTGCCCGCTCGACGATGGACAAGGCTTCATCGCGGGAAATAGACTTGCGGGGATCGGACATTAAGATAATTAACTCGTGAGGGCAAGATTTGCAGAGGGCCGCCGCTTGAGTATTATATTTGGCCTGAAAACGCCCGTCAACCGGGCAGACAGCCCCTCCAAGCACGCCCATCGCTATTCTCTGGGCGTGCCACACGGAATTATATCTTTTCGACTTCGATCAACTGACGTTCACGCCGCGACCGCGGAGGTAGTCCTTCAGGTCTGGGATTTTAATCATGTTGTAGTGGAACACGGACGCTGCCAGCAGGACAGTGGCTCCGGCCTCGATGGCATCGTAGAAATGTGACAATTCACCAGCCCCGCCGGATGCGACGATTTGGGCCGAGGTAGCCTCCTTCATGGCGCGGATAATGGGCAGATCGTAGCCGGTTTTAGCTCCATCGCCGGCCTTGCTGGTGGGCAAAATTACGGGCACGCCAAACGAGTCGACCTTTTTCGACCACTCGACTGCGTCGCAGCCGGTGGCGGTGCGACCGCCGTCGATATAGACTTCGTAGCCCGAGGGCATGGCCGCGTTTTGGTCTACGTCGATCGCCACGGTGACTTTTTCCGGGCCGAACTCTTTGACCATCTCGGCAATGACTTCCGGATTGCGGAATGCGGCACTGCTGGTCGAAACTTTGTTGGCCCCGGCAGCGAGCACGTCGGCGGCCGATGCTACGTCGGAAATCCCACCACCCACGGTAAACGGCACGCTCGTGGCTTCGGCAACCCGTTTCACGACGTCGAGCATCGTAACCCGAGCTTCCACCGTGGCCGTAATGTCCAACAGCGCCAATTCGTCAGCTCCCGCCTCGCAGTAGGCCCGCGCGCACTCGACAGGGTCGCC
>CAZISU010000659.1:0-4397 GCA_964541935.1 uncultured Planctomycetaceae bacterium
ACACCACATTATCCCAGGCAAGAAGAGGAGTGGTATTCGCGGCCGTCATTACTCCGTCGTTCATGCCACCCGGAAATGCCGCACTCCACGCCGTTGGACTGCTGCCACCGGCAAAGGAACTGCTAAACGTGTCGCTGCCTTGCACAATAAGATTATTTGCCGGCAACGTGGGAATGCCAGCTCCAATAGTCGCTCCGCTTGAAACAGCTTCCGCCGATGCGACGCTCGCCATTCCCAGCAAGCACACTCCGACAAAAACCAACAATAAAAGTTGCTGCAATCTCATCTCAGTAATCTCCTCAATAACAATGTTGCTGTTTCGGAGGCGATCGGTGAATACCGATCAAAAAGACCTCCCAAGAACTTTCAGCTTTCAGTGCCTCCGAATTCTGCTCTTCGGTTCATCATGCTCTGCTCACTGTTGTCTCCGTGCCACTACCAATAATCCCGCCAGACACAAGCCTAGCAATCCAACAAGCGTCGACGGCTCGGGTACCGATGCCCCAGCGGAGTCGGCCTGCCAGTTGGCTGCCAACAGCGTGGCATCAATTTCGTTGACGGCCCCATCGTCGTTAAAGTCGCCCATTCCCCAGGTAGCGTCGGTGGCGGTTAGCCAGTTGGTGGCCAGTATCGAGGCGTCGGCCTCATCAACCGTGCCATCGCTGTTGGCATCGCCGATGATTTTTTCAATAAACTGGAAGTTGGCACCAAAGATGCCGTCGTAAATACCAGGATAATCCCATATTGTTCGTGCGGGGTACTGTAGCACGTTACCGAGTTCGTAGGCGGCAACCCGATTGCCAGGTTCGCTGGGCGAAAGGTCATTGCCGATCAAAATCTCGGGGCTCACCGAATGGTTCGTCGTATTGAATGCCCATTTGTCGCCGCTCGGATGGGTTGCGATTCTGTAGACGTTGCCCGCAGTCAGCATGAGGGGCGCTTGCAGGGGCGCCCACTCCCATTGCTCCGTGCTGCTGGCGGCGCCGTTGGTGACGGTTGCCGTTGCCAACAACTCACCAATCATCTCTGGTGTGGGCGGCTCGTTTTCAGTGTAAATGCCCGGCTCGCTGTAAATGCCCACTTGGTGTGTCACGCCCGCCTGAGCGTCTCCGGTTGTGAGCACTCCATTGAGACAGCCGAGCTGCGTGACCACCATGTCCTTGCTAACCCCGAACCTCCAGCCAATGGTATTGGCGTTTGTGGCCATCGTGCCGGAGTTGGCGTCGAACTGTACGGCCATCGTTCCGTCCGGCGTGGGTCCGGGGCCGGGGTCGTTGGTAAACTCGTTGGCAAAACGCGTGCCCAGGACGATTTGCCCGGCCGCGTTGTAATGGCCAGGAGCGGCAGCGGCCTGTTCGATATCGTCGGTGTCGATCCAGGAGGAATTGCCAACCACGCCCGGCACGGTCTCTTGTGCTGTTCTCACCTGCGGCACCGCGGGGAAACCATAGACGCTAAGGTCGGTAATACGCCCGACCACGAACTGCATATCGGGTGTTGTGAAATCGCTACGCACTGTGTTGATCAGATTTGTCAGATTCGCCTCATAGGCCGCGCCATATGTGGCGTTATAAGCATCGGACTCGCCTTGCATCCAAATCATGCCGGCGATTTCGGGAGAAAGACCACCGGCGGTCAAGTCCGCCATGGCCGTATTAACTCTCGACTTAAAGATGTTGTATTCCGCGCCGCTTCCGTTCGGATTCCATTGAGCGGCCAGGCTCGTGCTCAGAGCGCCATGTTTGATCAGGTAGATGTCGTCATCGGGGAAAAGGTTGTTTATCGTGTAACCGAAGCCCACCTCCGGGCCGATGTCATTCGCGGTGTCTCCCAGCCCCGCCTGCAAGTCGATCCAGCCGTTATTGCTGTAATTCCAAAACTGCACGTCGGGCTGAGGTGCGTTATAAGGTGACGTTGTGGGCAAGCCCGTAGTGAAGCCGGACATGTTCGACTGCCCGCCCAACAGAAAGACCTTTGTCGCAGCCGTTGCCGACGCGGTTGCCAAAGCAAGATACGATACGAGCGTGAGAGCAAGAGTAATATTTTTCATCGGTTGCTATCTTTCTTAAATAATTCCTTGCCCGTCAGTGTTTCGCTCACCATCTTGTGAAACGTGCTTCACACTCTCGGTATTTTCGGCGGTGGATAGGACTTTCACATCCTATCCACCTTCCGAAAAACCGTTAGCATTTATCCTGCCCTATTTGCGATTCCTGCGGACGCAGGCCACCAGGCCGAACAGACCACAGGCCAGCAAGGCTAGGATCGAGGGCTCGGGAACAGCCGTGACAGTAACCTGCACGTTGTCGTAGACCGACCACGTGGCCTGGCCGGTGCTGGTCTGCACAAACCTGAAGCCATCAACGGCCGATGCCGTTGTTGCCAGACCCGTCAACGGCGCCTGAGCGTCGATTGCAAGATCAAATGTGGAAGTCGTGGGATAGTAATCCATGGTCACATGGTGCCACTGGCCAGTCGTATAGACCAAACCCGTACTCGCACCGCCGACCAAGACCGACCCAGTTGATGGTCCACTGAGGAGAGTAATATCATTTAATTCAGTCTCGCCAGACAAAAAGGCCATTTTCAAAGCGGTATCTCCATCTTGTCCCCAGAAGTCAGCTTCGAACCGGACCAGATCGGACGCATCGGCCTGTTCCGCGAACGTTGCGTTAACATTGCAAAACGTGCCACCAGCTACGTTAGTCGCGCCACGAATAGTCAGCGCGAACTTCTGGCCGCCGAACACATACGAGTCCGGAATACCGCCTGCTGCGGGATGCCAATCGCCCTTGAATCCGTAGACCGTTTGATTACCGGTTACCGTCCACACGCCAGTGGCCGGCTGGTTATTGGTAATCGCTTCCAGTCCCACAAGAGCGCCCCGCTCGAAATCGTCGAAGAAAACGGTCTCGCCGGAAACGGGTGACGATACGCATAAAGCCACTCCGACAAAAACCAATAACAAAAGTTGCTGCAATCTCATCTCAGTAATCTCCTCAATAACAATGTTGCTGTTTCGGAGGCGATCGGTGAATACCGATCAAAAAGTCCTCCTAAAAACTTTCAGCTTTCAACGCCTCCGAATTCTGTTCTCCGGTTCGTCATGCTCTTCTCACTGTTGTCTCCGTGCCAAAGCCAATAAGCCTGCCAGGCACAAGCCTAGCAATCCCACAAGCGTCGATGGCTCGGGCACCGATGCCCCTGTGGAGCCGACCTGCCAGTTGGTAGCCAGCAGTGTGGCATCCATGTCGTCGACGGCGCCATCGTCGTTGAAATCTCCCATTCCCCAGGTCGCGCCCGTAGCGGTTTGCCAATTCTCAGCCAAGATAATGGCGTCGAGGTTGTCAACAACACCGTCAAGGTTGGCATCGCCGGGCAAATTGGGTGCGGAATCAGCAGTGACAGTGACTAGTACGTTGTCGTAGACCGACCACCGGTCTTGCAATTCACTGGTTTGCACAAACCTGAATCCATCAACGGCCGATGGCGTTATTGCCAGGCCCGTCACAGCCGGCTGAGCATCGATTGCAAGACTGAAGATGGAAGTCATGGGAGAGTAATCCATTGTCACGTGGTGCCACTCGTCAAGCGTATAGGTCAAGCCTGTATCTACTTCGCCGACCGAAACTGAACCAGATGCTCCACCGAGGAGTGTAACATCATTCAATTCAGTATCTCCTGTCAGAAAGGCCAGTTTCAAAGCAGCATCTCCATCCTGGCCCCAGAAGTCAGCTTCGAACCGAACAACGTCGGACGCACTCGCTTGTTCCGCGAACGTTGCGTTAACATTGCAATACGTGCCGCCACCTACGTTAACCGCGTCACGAATAGTCAACGCGAACTTCTGGCCGCCGAACACATACGAGTCCGGAATCCCGCCACTTGCGGGATGCCAATCGCCCTTGAAGCCGTAGACAGTTTGATTCCCAGTAACCGTCCACAGGCCAGTGGCTGGCTGGAGATTGGTAATCGCTTCCAGTCCTACCAGAGGACCGCGCTCGAAATCGTCGAAGAAAACGGTCACGCCGGAAACAGGCGACGATATGCACAGAGTCACTCCGACAAAAAGCAATAATAATAGTTGCTTCATTCTCATCTCAGTAATCTCCTCAATAACAATGTTGCCGTTTCGGAGGCGATCAGTGAATACCGATCTAAAATACCTCCTAAAATATTCTGCTTTCGTGCCTCGAACCCTTTTCTCCAGTTCTTTATGCTCTTCTCACTACTTTCGCCGTGCCAAGGTCAGTAATCCTGCCAGGCACAATCCCAGCAAGCCGACAAACGTTGTCGGTTCAGGCACAGCTTGCCCCGTGGCGATTTGCCAATTGATGGCCAATATCGTGGCGTCAATGTCGTCGACGGCGCCATCGTCGTTGAAATCGCCCATTCCC
>CAZISU010000660.1:0-4394 GCA_964541935.1 uncultured Planctomycetaceae bacterium
AAGGAAGACGAGCTACGGCGGCTGCTGAACAAATTGCCCGACCTTTCGACCGAGCAACAAGACGAGATTCGCCAATCGTTCGACCGGCTCATCAACAAGCTTTTGCACGTGCCGCTGGAATCGCTCCGCGACGAATCTCGCCACGGCATACCTTCGGCGCTGGTGGACGCACTCTCGCGGCTGTTTCGGTTAAAGGATTGATTTTCCAGTTCAACCGCCGTCACGCCGCGATGATTGTGTGGGTTTGGTCCGAGGGTGGATCGTCGCAGGAGTTTTTATCGCTTGATTTGTCCGCGCTGGGATCTTCCTCTGGCGTGTCGGCGTGCATGGCTTCGGCTACTTCGCGTCTGGCGCCGAAGTAGTAGGCCAGGCCGACGGCGGCTATGAGGACTGTGATTATGCGGTAGCCGAGCGCGACTACGAGGCCTTGGGCCAGCGCGTTTTCGGTGCCGGCGACCCATTGGTAGAGAGAACTCAGCACGAATTCGAAGGGGCCCATGCACAAGGGTATTACGCCGGTGGCTGCGCTGAGGGGCGCAACTACGAAGTGGGATTTTAGCGAAAGCTGTTCGGGCAGTAGGTTGCCGAAGAGCCCGATGGCGATGAGGAATATACCCAGCGTGAAGAGGCAGTGGACGCAGACGCTCATGATGGCGCCGACGGTCAGGACCAGGGGTTTGCGGCGATACATGGCCGTGGCCGCGATCAGACGTTCGATGGGATCGATGAAGGGTGGGCGTTTTTTGATTAACGCGCCGATCTTGCCATTGGCCGAAGCCAAGAACCAAAGTACCGCGATACCGATCGTGCCCACGACGGTCAGGCCAATAGCCAGCCAGCAGATGATGCGGATTTGCGGGTGGTCGAAGTGCAGGAATCCGGTAGCCAGGATGGCGACCGTGGCCACGACAAAAAGCATGTAGAGGCCGAGGATGCGGTCGACGATGGTCGAGGCGAAGGCCTTTGCTTGCGAACCTTTGTAGTGTCGGCCCAGCAGTACGGCCTTGAGCACGTCGCCGCCGACGATGCCCATAGGTGCCAGATTGAAGAGGTAGCCCATGAAACCGATGCGCAAGACCTCGCGAAAACGGCAAGGCACGTCAAGTGCGCGGACGAGATAATACCAGCGGATGAGGGTCAGCAGAACGCCCGATCCGCAAGATAGAGCAGCGGCGGCCAAGAGAGGCCAGTTTTTTGGATTGGCGTACAGATCGCCAAAGGCTTCCTTGCTTTTGGCTTCGTAAACCAGGTAGGCGATGATGGCGATGGGGATGCCGATCTTGACGGCCAGCAGCAATATTTTTTTGACGATCTTCATGGGGTATCGATTTGTTTTTGTTTCTGTAGGCCGGGTTGCAACCCGGCGTTTTTATGGTTCCATTCTCGCTCGCCGCCGGGTTACAACCCGGCCTACGGCTTATGTTCGTTTAATTCACGTTGGACGCGCTGGAGGTCGGCGTCGACCATCATGCGGACCAGGGTGGGGAAATCGACTTCGGGTTGCCAGCCGAGTTCGGCGTGGGCTTTGGCGGCGTTGCCGCGGAGCTTGTTGACTTCGGCCGGACGTAGCAGCTTGGGGTCGGTGCGAACGTGCTTTTGCCAATCCAGACCCACGTGGCCGAAGGCCAATTCGATCAGTTCGCGGACGGTATGCTTTTCGCCGGTGGCAATAACATAATCGGCCGGCTCGTCCTGCTGTAGCATGAGCCACATGGCCCGCACATAGTCGCCGGCGTAGCCCCAGTCGCGAGCCGCGTCGAGGTTCCCCAGGGAAAGCGAGTCTTGTAGGCCGAGCTTGATGCGAGCCACGGCGTCGGTGACCTTGCGGGTGACAAACTCCTTGCCACGGCGAGGCGATTCGTGATTGAAGAGTATGCCCGAGCAGGCGAAAATGTCGTAACTTTCGCGATAGTTGACGGTGATCCAGTGGCCGTATACCTTGGCCACGCCGTAGGGGCTGCGGGGATAGAAGGGCGTAGACTCGGTTTGTGGTTCCTCGACGACGGCCCCGAACATTTCGCTGGAACTGGCCTGGTAGAAGCGGATGGTGGGATCGACCAGACGGACCGCCTCGAGTACGCGGGTAACGCCCAGGCCGGTGAACTCGCCGGTGAGCAAGGGCTGTAGCCAACTGGTGGGCACGAAACTTTGCGCGGCCAGGTTGTAGAGCTCGTGGGGACGGATGTCGGAAATCAGCGTGATGATGGAAAGCTGGTCGAGCAGGTCGGCCTGATGCAACTCCAGACGCCCGTGCAGGTGTTCGATGCGTTCGAAGCTTTCGGTACTGGCGCGACGGACCATACCGTGAACTTCGTAGCCTTGTTCGAGCAGAAATTCGGCCAGATAGGCCCCGTCCTGGCCGGTGATACCGGTGATCAGAGCCCGACGTGGCGAGCCGTCGGGTGTGGATACTTCCTGTTTTACGACCTTTTTAGGTGACAAGCGAATAGTCCTTAGTGATGTGAAAAATACCGGCTGCGGTATTCTGGCAGTGGCGGGGTTCTGCGTCAACGTTAAAAGACGCGAGGGGAAGTAGGTGTATTAGGAAAATAGGGAAGGCGAGTGGAGCGGGGGGATGTCAGGCAGGTCAGCAGGCCGTATTATAACAGGCATTTATGTCAATAAGCAATTCATTGCCGGGTTATAACCCGGCCTACGGTATATCGCGCATAAAACTATAAAAACCCTTGACCCACGTTCGCAAATATGCGAACGTTGTAATAGGAGAAGGTCATGCCTGAAACCCGAGTAGTATTTTACCAGGAAAGCTAGGGCGACGTGCCGGTGCTTGATTGGTTGGATAGTATGCCAAAAAAGGCCCAGGCCAAGTGCTTTGTCAAGATCGAGCGTCTGGGCAAACTTGGCCATGAGCTACGTCGACCAGAGGCGGATTTTCTCCGCAATGGGATCTACGAGCTTCGTGTCGGCCTACGGGGTGTCAACTATCGAATATTATATTTCTTCACGGGTTCGTCAGTTGCCGTTCTCTCGCACGGGCTGGTGAAAGAGCGACGCGTTCCAGCGGGTGAGATTGATAAAGCCGTCGAACGTAAAAAACGTTTTGAAGCAAACCCGGAAGCCCACGCCTATCAGGAGGGATAACCATGGGAAAGAAAAGTACTAATGCGGTTGAGATCCTTCGACGCCTTTATGTTGATGGTGATCCAGAAATGCAATCGCTCATCGAAGAAGAGCGAGCAAACCAGTCTGTGGCACAGAAAATATACGAGCTTCGATCTGAAGCCGGCATTTCACAACGGGAACTAGCCCGAAGGGTTGGCACTACTGCTTCGGTAATTTGCCGCCTTGAAGATGCCGATTATGAAGGCCACAGCCTGGCTATGTTGCGCCGTATTGCCGATGCCTTGGGCAGAAAGGTCTTGATAACTTTTCCACTTTCTGGACAAGAGGACACAAAAGTCAACACTTAGGGACGAGCGGAATATGACGGCCTGTTCGCATCAGCGAAAAGGTCTTCTAGGACGTCTTGGCGGTAAAGAGGCAGGTGGCGGTAATAGACTTCTAGGGTGCAAACGGCCAGCGAGGTCATGTATAGTCGACCGCCTTGGTTGGCAAAATCTCCACGGGGCGTCCAACTTCCGGCTTCGTGGCCGCGTTTTTCTTGCGTGGCGGTGAGCGCGACGCGGATCTTATCGTTCCAGCGTTCCCAGGGCTTACCGCCGACATGGTGCAGAACCTGAGTTCCGTAATACCAATAGTAGATATTGGGCTTATTGCGACGGGGAAGGTTTTTTAAGAGGTATTCCACGCCCGCTCGTACGCCCGGATGATCGGCGGGCCAGCCCAGGTATTGGCGGCAGAGGAGCGCCTCGGCGGTCATTACGTGTGTGGCGTGTCGGCCTGGCATGTAGGCGTAGCGTCCGCCGTAGGAGTCGGTCTGGGCGCTGTCGAGGTAGCGGTCGACCATTTCGAAGGTGGGCGAGGGGATGTGCAGCTTGGCCATTTGGCCGCTGCGCAAGGCCATCAACTGCCAGCCGACGACGCTGGTATCGCCCGGCTGGCCTGGGTTGTAACGCCAGCCGCCTCGTTCGTGCTGGGCCGAGACAATAAAGTCCAGCGCCTTTTGGGCCGGGTCGCGGAGTTGCGGGTCGCCGGTCAGACCGTAAGCTTCGCAGAGGACGATGGCGGCTTGGCCATGGGCATACATGCGTCCGCCGCCGCGGCCGCGCAGGTCGCCGTCGGGGGGCTGTTGGTCTATGAGCCATTTCAGGCCGTCGAAAACTACGTTTTGATACTCGCCACCGATATGCGTTTGCCCGGCACCGAGCATGGGCAGCAAGGCCATGGCGGTGGCGGCCGTGTCGCTTTTGAGGTTGGCTTCGCCAGTGCAACGGCCGCGACATTGGGGCGATTGGGAGAACTTGTGCAGGCTC
>CAZISU010000661.1:0-4383 GCA_964541935.1 uncultured Planctomycetaceae bacterium
CCCGGCATGGACGGCATCCAGTTATGTCACACCATCCGGGACATGAATTTGATGAGTTACGTTTACATCATTTTCATCACGGTGCGATCCACCCAGGCCGAGAGTGTCGAGGCCCTTGAGACGGGCGCCGACGATTTTTTAGTCAAGCCCGTTCGTCGAGAAGAGCTTCTGGCTCGTATGCATGCCGGACAGCGAGTAGTCGAACTCGAACGGCGTCTGGGGATGCTGGCGCGCACGGATTCACTCACGGGTTTGATGACACAGCGCACGTTTTATGAAAGTCTGAACCGCGAATGGCAGCGTGCCAAAAGGTATAATCTGCCTTTATCTTGTGTGATTTTGGACCTGGACTTTTTCAAGCGAGTAAACGACACCCATGGGCATCCGGCCGGGGACGCCGTTCTCAAAGCGGTAGCGAAATTGCTTTTCAAGAGTTGCCGTACCTCGGATTCCGTTTGTCGTTACGGCGGCGAAGAGTTTTGTGTCATTTTGCCGGAAACAACCGAGGAAGCGGCAGCCATTTGGGCAAATCGGACTTGCGAATCGCTACGAAATGAGATAATCCCCACCGCCAAGCGTGACTTGCGAGTAACGGGCAGTTTCGGCGTTGCTGAACTGACCGAAGATATTCCAATTGCCGAACAGCTTGTCGATCATGCCGATCAGGCTTTGCTTTGTGCCAAGCAATCCGGCCGTGATCGGGTTGTTTGTTTCAAGGAATTGGAAGACGCGGCGGTTGTCGATCTGGCAAACACGGATCAGGGCGAAGAACTCTTCAGCGGCATCACGGCCTGTCATGTGATGTCGCCCACGGTGGCCTGTTTGCAGGAAGATGAAACCATCGGGCAGGCGGCCGAGTTCTTCCTACGTTCGCGCATCAGTTCAACGCCCGTGGTCAACGGAGAAGGCGAACTGGCGGGCATGCTTTCGGAAAAGGACCTCATGGCGGCCATGGTTTCGTTGGATTGCTGGGAACGGCCGGTATCCGAAGTGATGAAGCCGAACGTTATTTGGTACGAGGAAGACACGCCCATCAAAACCATCTACGAGTTCCTCTGCCGAGTTTCCATTCGCCGCATTGTCATCGCCAGAAACAGTCGTCCCACCGGAACCATCGGCCGAGCGACACTGCTCCGCTGGTTTCGAAACTTGGTGATTACCAAGGGGCACTGGGAAATGGACGACGAGTTGAAGCAGGCGGCCAAGGAAGACCCCCATCGTTCCAAGCAGCGACTGGCCATGACCGCCCAGGCACTGGGCGATTTGGCCTCGAATTTGGCGAACCGTCTCGAATTAGGCGACGACGATCTGGTTCCCTTTGTGGTGGGCGGTGCCAGCCGCATGCAAGAGCTGGTTTACGATCTACTGGCTTATTCTCGTTATGCCAACGAAGGCACTACGGCGGGCGCGTTTGCATCCACGATGCACGGCGACGAGCCGAAATAGGCTTCTTTCCCTTTACATCACGCGGAGCGCGATGAGCACGGAGCGTGGCCACCTTGCGGCTCGGGCGCTACGATGCTACGATAAGTAATTCTTGCACATGCCCCGCCTTTTCGCTGCCAGAGGCTTCCGCGATGACACTATATTATGCCCATGGATCTTCTCAAACGGATCTTTCCGACGTTGAAATGAACGAGGCGCTGGTCGGCGTTTTCGACAAGCTTGGCGACCGGAAAAAAGTACTGGCCTTGCCGCCCGACTTCACCCGCTTTAACAGCATGGCCGGGCCGCTGACCTGTATGGCGCATCGCTACTACGGCGCGCGGATGACGGATGTGATGCCGGCCCTTGGGACACATGTGCCTATGCCCGAGTGGCAATTGGAAAAGATGTTCCCCGGCCTGCCGCTGGATCTGATTCGCGAGCATGACTGGCGCAACGACGTGCTCACTGTGGGGCAGGTGCCCGCCGAATTCGTGGCCCAGGCGACCGAGGGTATTTATGAAAAACCCTGGCCGGCGCAGTTGAACCGTTTGGTGTTCGAGGGCGGACACGACTTGATCGTATCGATCGGGCAGGTCGTACCCCACGAAGTGATCGGAATGGCCAACTACAACAAGAACCTTTTCGTGGGCACCGGCGGCGCGGCCGGCATCAACGAGAGCCATTTCATCGGCGCGGCATACGGCATGGAACGCATGATGGGGCGGGCCGACACGCCCTTGCGGCGGATCCTCAACTACGCGCAAGACAACTTTTGTGCGGAGCTGCCTTTGCTCTTCATCCTAACCGTGATCGGACCACGCGACGACGGCAGTCTGGCCATGCGCGGCCTGTTCGTGGGCGACGATGTCGAGTGTTTCGAGAAAGCGGCCGAACTTTCGGTCGAGGTGAACTTTTCCGTGCTGGAAGAAGAGCCGCATAAGATCGTGGTCTATCTCGACCCCGAAGAGTTCCACAGCACATGGCTGGGTAACAAGGCCGTCTATCGCACGCGTATGGCAATCGCCGACGGTGGCGAGTTGATCGTGCTGGCCCCGGGCGTGGAAACTTTTGGAGAAGATCCCGAGATCGACCGCCTGATACGCAAATACGGATACCGCAACACGCCGACGATCATGCGAAACGTGCGCGACACGGACGACCTGCCTGGCAATCTCTCGGCCGCGGCCCATCTGATCCACGGCTCATCCGAAGAGCGATTCCGCATCACCTATTGCCCCGGCAAACTCACGCGTGAGGAAATCGAGGGCGTGGGCTACGAATATGCCGACCTGGAAGAAATGCAGCGGCGCTACGATCCGGCCGTGCTCAAAGACGGTTGGAACGATGTTGCGGGTGAGCGCGTGTTCTACATCAGCAACCCGGCCCTAGGGCTCTGGGCGCATGGTAGCCGTTTGCAATACTAACCCGAAACGCAAGGGCGGGGCAGCCGCAAGAAGCATACTGGGTCGACGAGGGCCCTCTTGTGCCTTCGGCACCCCGATAGGCGAGCTATCGGGTCTACCCGTTTGGCCGGATTAGTGATGAACCATACTAAAACTCGATCTCCATCAAATCCTGCCCGATTTCGGTGGCGGGGAAGATGGCTCTGGCCACGTCCAGCCCGATGGGGTCGTCGTCGGTTCGCATGGGGTTGATGTGCACCAAAACCAGTTGTCCCACGCCGGCTTTTCTCGCGACCTGGGCGACGGCGCTGGTGTGGCTGTGGCCCGTGGTTTTGGCCCATTCGGCGTTGTCGTCGGGAAAATAACATTCGTGTAGCAGCAGGTCGACGCCGCGGATCTTTTCGACGTAGTCGGCCGCCGGGTCGGCCCAGGTGTCGGTCACGTAGGCCATCGAGCGGTCGCCCCAGTCGAGCTGGTAGCCAACCGATCCACCCTGATGCGCGAGCGGGAAATGGGTCATCCGTCCGCCGCATAGCTCCACCGGCGCCAAATCGTCCAGGGGGCATTTCTCGTAGGGCGGCTGTTTAGGGAAAATGTCCTCGCTGAACAGATGCTCGTCGATGGCGGCGAGCTTTTGCGCCGTGGCATGTACGCGAACCTTCTGCAGAGGATGCTCGCGCATGACGTTGAACAGATAGGCCAGCCCAATCACGTGGTCGATGTGTGCGTGGCTGAGAAAAATGTCCAGCTCGCTGCCTTGCAGATGTTGGGCTGCGCGGAACATGGCCGTGCCGGCGTCGAACATCACGCCGCATTCGGGCAGCAACATGCAGGCCGTATGGCGCTGTGAGTTGGGGTGATAACCGGTGGTTCCCAGCAGGATGAGTTTCATATCAAGGCCTGATCCATTCCCGTAGGGTGCGTCCGCGACGCACCATGAAGTGTCCTCAAGTCACGATGCGTCGCGGACGCATCCTACAATTATCTCCAAGGCACGCTCAACATCCTTTGTGCCGATATCCAAATGCAAACTGGCCCGCACGGTTTGTGGGCCGGTGGCCAGCATTTGCAGATCGTGGCGGGCCAACTCTTCGACAAAGCGGGCTGCCGTGCCCAGCGACTGCTCGACGTCGAAGAAAACCAAGTTGGTGTCGGCATCTTGAGGCCGGGCATCGAGACCGTCGATTTTGGCGATGCCCCGGGCCAGGCGCTGAGCGTTGGCATGGTCGTCGGCCAGACGGTCGACGTTGTTGTTCAATCCGTATAGTGCGGCAGCAGCGAGCATGCCCGCTTGTCGCATCCCGCCGCCGAGCAGCTTGCGATGCCGGGCCGCTTCGCGGATCATGTCCTGCGTTCCCACCAGGGCCGAACCGACGGGCGCTCCCAGCCCTTTGCTGAAACAGACGTTGATCGTATCGAAGCACGCAGCCCAACGCGAGGCTTCGACGCCCGAGGCCACGGCCGCGTTGAAGATGCGTGCACCGTCCAAGTGTCGGGCCAGCCCGTTTTCGGCGGCCCAGTCGCACATTTCCCGAACCGAATCGTATGGCAA
>CAZISU010000662.1:0-4371 GCA_964541935.1 uncultured Planctomycetaceae bacterium
GACCTTTTCGCCCAATTGGGTGTGGTCGAAGCCGATATGCAAGGTTTCGTTGGCCGTGAGCGTCTGATCTTTCGTTTGCGTTTCGATTACTCGACAAAACTCTTCATGCACGTTTTGGTCTTCGAGTACAATCCCGATATCGTGCAAAAGGCCGGCAAGAAAAACGTCTTCGCTGTTGGCAAACCCCAGGCGTTCGGCGATCATTCTCGAACAAATGCCCACGCTGACAAGGTGCCGCCACAACGATGAGCGGCTATATGTTCCGAACGAGTCGTTTTGGGCAAACAACTCGCTCACGCTGGCGGTCATGGCCAGATTGCGAATCTGCTTGAGCCCCAGATAGGCGATGGATTGTTGCAAGTTGGTGATTTTGGTCCGCAATGCATAGACGGAAGAATTCACGACCCGCAACAAGCGGGCGCTAAGCGAAGCATCAGTTTCGAGAAGATCTCGCAGGTCAGCGGCGCCTGAATCGGGGTCGTTGGCCACCGCCATCACGCGAACCGCAATGTGCGGCAAAGAAGAAATCTCTTCGACTTGTCGCAACACGTCATCTAAGGATTGTCGTTTATTACTTGCATCCAATGCAACACTAGCCATCAGCAAAACTCTCCCAAAAGTCTCTGCGGATCAATGATAGTGGGTTCTTCTAATACTGCTTGCGTTCTGGGCTCCCCCAAAAGCAGCACTGCACAAGCAAGTTTACATTACGCTATGCGAGTAGCGCATTAAAGCCATTGTATTTCGTGAGTATTATTTACCCACGAACAGCCATAGAACGGAATGAGAGTAGTAGATGCAACGGATTTGCCGGTTATATGGGCTGGTGATTGACATGTGCTCCGACAACGCGGGGACAAGCCCCGCCGCTAACACTTTTTCTCAATTCGACCGTTAGAAAATGTTTTCGAGTTCGATAGTCAATTCCTTGTCGGACAACTGACGCGGATTGCCGCTCATGCTGCTACCGCGCGATGCGGCCACAATCGCCGGAATTTGCTCGCGCGCGACACCCACTTCCGATAAACGTCGGGGTACGCCAACCTGCCGACAGAGCATATCTATGCGCTCGATAAAAGCGTCAACAACCTCGTCCGCCGGCGTAGAACGTTCCAGCCCCAGAACCATGCGACCGAGAAACGCCAACTCTTTCTGACGGACCTCTCGGTTCACACGCAGAGCAACCGGCAACATCAACGCACAGGCTACACCATGCGGCACCCGGCAGTTGACACCCAGTGCGGGCGCCACGCCATGAGCCAGCCCCAAACCCGAGTTGACCAGACACATGCCCGAAAGCAACGCCGCGTGGGCCATCTTCTCTCGTGGCCCTCGAGCCGAACCGTTCTCGACAGCCTCAACAATCGAGGGCACGCCCATCATCAACCCCTGCACGGCCAGGGCACGCGGAATGGGCTGGGTTTTCAACGAAATGTAGCTCTCGATAAGTTGCGTAATGGCGTCCATTCCACTGGCAGCCGTGATCGACGGCGGCACGCTGACGGTCAATTCCGGATCGACTAGCGCAATGCTTGGCACCAGACGTTCGTCGCGGAGACTCTTCTTAAACGGCGGGTCATAGGAGGAAATAACCGCGTTTTTGGTGGCTTCAGTACCCGTTCCGGCTGTGGTGGGCACGGCCATGGTCGCCAGGGGCGGCTCCACAATGGTAAGATTCTTACCCACGTTTTCCAGGTAATCCTTGACTGTGCTGCTTTGTCGATCGGTTGCCATGGCGGCAACGGCTTTAGCTAGATCGATGGCCGCCCCGCCTCCCAAGGCGATGAGAAAGTCGCCACCGCCGGCCGACAACGACCTTACTTCGGCTGTGACACGGTCGACGTCGTCGACCTCGGGCTCGTGCGAAATTGTGGCAAAATTGATCGCTTCAACCCCCTCGCTCTTGAGCAAAGCGACGATCTCGTCAAGCGTTCCATTGCCGGCAAGGGTTCTGGAACCACAAATGATAAACGCCCGACGGCCGAGCGTGCGAGCCAGCCGGCCCAGCTCGTTGCGACGTCCCCAGCCGAAGACAATTTTCCGCGGCGAGAGAAATTCGTATGAAACGTGTGATTCATTAGCCATTACGTCGTCCTTATTGTGCCCATTTCCCAATCGTGACTCGATCCAATATAATGGCCTTTTCGTGACAATCGAGCAACATCCCCCCCGATTGGTGAATTTAGGATGTGACAGTAAGGCAGGCGGCAGACAATGTCGAATGAGGAAACTTGAATGAAGAAAGAATTAAGAATGCGTAAATTAAGAACGACTCGCCAGCTTCGATTGCCTACTGCCGTGGTGATTGTGTGTTTGTTCGGCTGTGTATTATTGCCGTCAATGGCCGCCGCCGCACCGCCCAGTAACGCCGAACTGGCCAAACTACTCGAAACAATGCGGGCCGTGGATAAACAGGGAGTCGGCCACGAGGCAGCCGCCACGGCCTGGGAGCGGCTTGCACAGTGCAACGCGCAACAATTGCCGACCATCCTAGCCGGCATGGATCAAGCCAACCCGCTAGCGGCCAACTGGATTCGCACAGCGGCCGAAAAGATCGTCGCACGAGAGCTTGCGGCCAATTCCGCCGCTTCTGCCGACGGTACTTCTGGAGACGGCGTTTCTGAAGACACAGCTTCGAAAAGTTACCTGCCCTGCGTCGAGTTGGAAAAATTCGTATTTGATACGACCCACGCACCCAAGCCCCGTCGGTTGGCCTACGAGTGGCTGCTTTCGCAAGATCCCACCGCCCGCGAGCGGATTATACCCAAGATGCTCGACGACGCCAGTTTAGAAATGCGTCGCGACGCGGTCCAGCGTCTTATGGAAAAAGCTGGAAAAATAACAGACAAAAAGGACGCCGCAAAAATATACAACCAGGCTTTGGCGTCGGCGCGCGACGACGACCAGGTGCGGAGAATTGTAGCGAGGTTGAAGAAACTGGGAGTCGAAGTCGACCTGCCCCGCACGTTCGGCTTCGTCATGAATTGGAAAGTGGCGGGCCCCTTTGACAACACTGAGGGCGTGGGGTTCGATGCCGTCTATGGGCCTGAGACAGCGAGCGATTTTTCGGCTGCTGAGAAATGGAAGGGCAAGCACGACGCGGTTAAAGTAGTCGACGTGGTCGCCAAGGGCAATCGCGGCGAGGTCGATTTCAACAAGGCGTTGGGCCAGGAGAAGGAGGTCGTGGCCTATGCAACCTGCCGCTTTATGTCCGCTAGCAAACGGCCCGTACAGTTTCGCTTGACAACCCACAACGCGCTGAAGGTATGGCTCAACGGCAAACCTGTCGCCGAATATGAAACCTATCATAGCGGCGGACAATTCGACCAGTACGTCTGTAACGGGACGTTGAATAAGGGCGCCAACAACATCCTCGTGAAGATCTGCCAAAATAAACAAAAACAGGAATGGGCAAAGGCCTGGAACTTCTGCCTGCGGGTTTGCGACAAGCTGGGCGGGGCCGTTTTGTCGACCGATCGCAAGTAACGCGCCCCACTCAAGGACGACACAATGACAACCGTTTACGGAAGAGCCGTTACGCCCACGGGCATAGTCGAGGGCCGTGTGACGTTCGAGCATGGCAAAATTACGCACGTCGGCCCGCTGCACGAAAGCGTCGGCAGCGATTACAATTTCGGCGACGCCCTGATTCTTCCCGGCTTTATAGACGTACACATGCACGGTCTGGGCCGTCACGATGTGTTCGAGGTCGAGGATCTCGTGTCCATTGCCAAGATACAATGCCGCTTCGGCACGACCGGTTTCCTGCCCGGCGTGGCATCCTTATCTCCCGAGCGTTACTTGCAGTTTGCCCGCAATGTGCGCGAAGCACAAGCAACACTGAAGCGTGCCCCCACTCGACAAAGCTCCCAGATTATCGGCGCGCATTTCGAAGGCCCCTTCATCAACCCCAAGGGCAAAGGCGGCATGGATGCGGCCCTGTTACGCGATGTCGATCTGCACGAGTGCCGCCGCTATATCAATGAGATCGGCGACGCACTCAAACTCATGACATTGTCGCCCGAGCTTGCGCGAGGCCCGGCCTTAATCCGTCTGCTCCGCGAGCATGACATCATTGCCTCGCTTGGCCATAGCCAGGCTACGGTCGACCAGTTGCACCAGGCTATCGAGGCCGGCCTCACTCAAGTCTGCCATCTTTTCAATGCCTTCCAGCGCACAAGCGACGACCCCGACTGGCCCTGGTGCAAGGGCCCGACCGACGGGCTGGTAGATGCGATTCTCGACTGTAAAGCGCTCGCCTGCGAGGTGATTTGCGATCTGGTACACGTCAGCCCCCCACACATCCGCCTGGCTGCCGAGCGTCTGGGACCGGACCGTTTCATAGCAATCACCGACAGCCTGCTGGGTGCG
>CAZISU010000663.1:0-4367 GCA_964541935.1 uncultured Planctomycetaceae bacterium
TGATGGGATTCATGTCTGACATTCTCTTTCGCATTGCAATACCATCGCCGATGCAGTTGACCTTAAAAAGGCTTTCGCAGGCGGCGGTATGCTCTTGCGAGTTATCATCGGCAAGGATTTTCAGCATCACTTCCTTGCGGTAGTCATCGCCGGCTCGAACCAACTCGCGGGCCAGGCCGCAGCGTTGCTTCTCGTCGGTTTCCTTGGGCAATTTCGGCGTCAGGAGTTTTTTCACCTCGTCGCCGTGACCGGTTAGGGTAAGTGCCTCGGCGGCATGCATCGACGGCCAAAACTCGTTGCAAAGCACAGCCTCGCGCAGGATCTTGAGACAACGGGCTTGCAACTGCGGCGAAAGTTCAATGACTTCCGACTTTTCAGCAGCAAACGCAGACTGGCAAAATACCGACGAGTGGGACATGCAAACCATAAAAAGCGAAAAAGTTCCCGAGAATAATAAAATCCGTGCCATCGTTGATTTCGGTTGACGATTGATCTTGAACATCTTTGTACACCTTCTTGAGTATCGCTTGACTTGCTGCATTTTTGGTAAGAACAACAATTGCCGGGACGCAACCCGACCGACACGGTCTTGACGCGTGGCCCGTAAACCGTCAACAATAACAGGGCGGCACGTCCATTGCAAACTGAAACGCAACAATAATCTCATTAATTTATCAAGGCCGAAGATGGCGAATCGGGCCACTAACAATAACCTGCACATCGCAATCGTGGGCGGTGGTCTGGCCGGATTGGCTGCTGCCACGGCCCTGCAATCGAGTGGGTGCCGGGTGGAAATCTTCGAAAGCCGTCAAGCTCTAGGCGGGCGGGCAGGGTCGTTTCGCGATTTGCAAACGGGCCGGGTTATAGATCGTTGTCAGCATGTGGGCATGGGCTGTTGCACCAGTCTGGCCAACTTCTGCGGTCGCGTCGGTATCGACGATTCGTTTGTGCGGCACAAGACGTACCACTTCTTCGCACCAGGCGATAATCCGCGGCGATACGATTTTTCTGCCAGCGGTTGGCTGCCTGCCCCGCTGCATCTTGGCCCTGCCACGATGCGGTTGGGCTACCTTGGGCTGGGCGAACGGTTCAAGATTCTCGCTGCGATGGGGCGTCTTATGAAGGCATCAGTTAAAGACGAGCCTGTTAAAGACGAGCCTGTCGAGCAATGGCTGCGGCGTAATGGACAGTCGGACCAAGCCATCGAGCGGTTCTGGTCGATAGTTTTGGAAAGCGCGTTGAGCGAGAAACTTGGCCATGCGTCGATAGCGGCCGCACGTAAGGTGTTCGTCAACGGATTCATGAAGTCCCGCCACGGGTACGAACTCCTGCTTCCAGACGCGACGCTGGCAGAACTATTCGACCGACGGACGGGCGACTATCTTCAACATAACGGCGCTGAGATACACCGCGGCGCGCGAGTTGTTCGAATTGACGGCAACTCCAGCGCTGCAAAATCACTGACTCTATTAAATGGGCAAGAACATAATTTCGACGCCCTGGTTGTGGCCGTTCCCTGGTACGCCGTGCGTCGGCTGTTTACACCTTCGCTCCAGGCGGCCCTACCGCAGTTGAACCGCGCCGAAGAAATCCCGGCGGCTCCGATCACAGCCTTGCATCTTTGGCACGACCGCAGCATAACCGACCTGGCACATGCCGTGTTTATCGGCCGGCTGGGACAATGGATTTTCAACCATGGCGACGGATACAGCCAAGTCGTCGTCAGCGCTTCGCACGATCTTGCAGACAGAAATCGCGAAGAGATTTGCCGGGAGATTGTGGCCGAAGTGGAAGAAGTTTTCCCGGCCGCCCACGAGGCACGGCTTATGCACTGGCGACTGGTCACCGAACCGCGAGCAGTTTTTTCGCTACGGCCCGGCGTGGATGAATTGCGGCCAGCGCAGCGCACCCTGGTGCGGAACCTTGCCTTGGCCGGCGATTGGACCGACACCGGCTGGCCGGCCACCATGGAAGGAGCCGTCCGCAGCGGGTATGCGGCGGCGGAGGCAATTATGGAGTCGGCTTAACCGTACCCGCCCATGCCAAAGAATAGTTGGTTTTTGAGGAAACGGTAGACCCAATAATCTTCGGGTATCTCGTGGCCGGCCATGTCGTGGCTGCTGCGTGGGGTGCCGGCGGCCAGTTCGGCCAAGGCGTCACGGCCGCTATAGTCGGTTACGCCTGATTCACGCATAAACTCGACCAGTTCCTGCGGGTGTTCGAGGATCACACAACCTCGCGTGCGGCTGTTGACAAACTCGGAAAATCCGCGGAGATACTCGCTTTGGTTGATTGTGTCGAACAGGTCCGTATTACTGTCCCCTTTTTCGTCGCGAATAGTCTCGCAGGCAAACGAGAGCGGCGGACAGGCTTCGATGCTGCCCTGCGGTCCAATGTGGAAGCCCATCCCCAGGGCGGCCGGACAAACGGCTTGTCCTTGTGCGTTCCAATATGTGTCGATAATAATGATTGGGTGACGGCGACGGAGTTTCAGCAGGCGGCGGCGCAACTCGATCATCTGCTCGCGTTCCACGCAGTAGTGTGGCGAGGGGTCGGGCCCGACCGGGCGGAAGACGTAATACCAGAGGTACATGGCGCCCTGGTCCGTGATGAAACGCACGTATTCGTCGCTGAGCACCTCTTCCATGTTCGCACTGGTTACGGTCGTGGCCACGCCAAAGAGGATTTTCCGGCGTTTGAGTCGTTCGAGGCCTTCGATAGCCGTGCGGAACACATCGGGACCACGACGGTCGTCGTTGGCCGCTTCAAGGCCGTCGATGCTGATAAGCGGCGTGACATTGCCCAACTCGCGGATGCGCTCGACGTTTTCGTCGCTGTGAAACATGCCATTGGTGATGATCTGGAAGTAGCAGTCGGGATGCCGGGCGATCAGTTCCCAAAGGCCGGGGTATATCATGGGCTCGCCACCCAAGAGCGTATAGAAATACGAACCCTGGCGTCGTCCGTCAGCTATGATCCCATCGATATCTTCGCCCGTGAGGCTAAATTTTTCGCCCCGACTCTCGATCCAACAGCCGTGGCAGCGGAGATTACAGGCGTTGGTGAGGGCAAGAAATAAAAACGGTGGAAAAACTTCACCCCGACGCAAACGACGCCGATAGGCCTTCACCGCTCCCATCCCCTTGTATACCCATAACCAGCCGGCTTTGAGCGCAAGACGCGGTGAAATTTCGGTCAATAGTCTACGTGCCAGTCGAAAAAGCATTGGCTCTGTATCGCTGCAAGTGCGGTAATGTATTGGGGGAATGCCAAACCTTTATCATAACGTGACAATTCGCGCGAAGGTAGCGGACGAGAGTTATAACTCACTAAGACATCTCTTGCAGACGTTAATGGATACACAAGAGCGTCAATTATGAAAGCTCATGAGTTGTGATAAACTCAGCCCGAGCCCCCCTGACTACGGAAACATTAGGGTGTTTCCCCTAACACGAGCGTCTCGTCCAACACCCACCAGGTAATCGTTTGTACTTAAAATATGGCTTTCTGGTGGATTTTACGCCAAAGTTGGCAGTAAAATGTCGACGAATAGCTAATTCCGCTTGAACATCATGTGAGTGCTGCTATGCTATGATTCTCATTACCTATAAAATGAATGATTCGCACATTTCCCATCGGCCCTCTTCAAGTATAATCAAAAATCCTTTTCTAGGAGAAAGAAATGGCACACGCCACCGCACGTCACATACTGGTCGACACCGAAGATGCCTGCCAGAAACTCAAAGATGAAATCGAGGCCGGCGCCGATTTTACTGAACTCGCGGCCCAGCATTCGAATTGCCCTTCCGGCAAACAAGGCGGCGACCTTGGTCAATTCTCTCCCGGCCAAATGGTGCCCGAGTTTGACCGCGTAGTTTTCAATGAAGAGGTCGGCAAGGTCCACGGGCCCGTACAAACGCAGTTCGGGTTCCATCTGCTGGAAATCACAAGCCGCGTCGACTGAGCCGGGCATCTGGAGATCTAAGACGCATCTTATTTTCGAGATCGCGTCACTCTACAGGGCAAACTATGCGAAAACCGACGTTATAGACTCGCTGGTACGGTCGATATTCGATACGAAATGCCGACCGTGCCCGCTTTGGTCGGTCGCGCCACGAACCGCCCCGGGCCACGCGATTGGCCAAGGATGACAGCTTATTGCGTCCATCGTCTTTTTGATAGGGATACTCCGCATAGGCCGATTTGGTCCATTCGGATACGTTGCCGTGCATGTCGAACAGGCCCCAGGCGTTTGGTGCGTATCGGCCGCCTACTTCCGAGACAAAACCGCCATCGTTAAAGGTGTTGTTTCGAGGTATCCAGTCGTCGTACTTGGTTGCGTCTTTGTGGGGCTCGCGTTCTTTTTT
>CAZISU010000664.1:0-4366 GCA_964541935.1 uncultured Planctomycetaceae bacterium
TGCCTATTGATACCTATCTCTGCATAAATTATAATGACGTAAGTTGCTGAAAGGCTTGTATTTACGGGCTTTCCGACCCCCACACAACCCACTTCCCAAGCTGGACGTCGCGGGTCCGAATCCCGTCTCCCGCTCTTTTGAACAGCCGTTGACCAGAGTAGTCGACGGCTGTTTCCTTTTGTCATAGCAAGCACTTACGGCGATTGCTCGGCTTGTATTTTCTGGCTTCTTTTCTGTGGTCATTTTGACCACAGAAGACAGCGATTTGCACGATTTGTCGAGAGTTGGTGCAAGCACTGGTGCAATCTTTGAAAGCCCCTTACCCTCGGTGCCAGTTGCACTTAAGGTGGCTTGATTCGATTCGACTTCACCGTTTAGAGGGAGGTTTGGAAGCGATTCGATTGCCCCTGCTACATCCAGCAGCTTGGGGTCGGTGTAGGTGTTCATGGTCAAATCGAGGGAAGAATGCCGCATTGCGGCCTGGGCCGTTCTGGGTGCCACGCCGGCCCGGCTCAACAGCGTGCCGAACGAATGCCGAAGTGCGTGAACGTCCACAGTTCGGCCCCGTTCGTCCGTTTTTGGAATAGCGGCAGCGGCAAGGTCACGGTCGAGGATCCGATATAGATCCCTTGGAACCCGGAATATAAGCTTCAAAGAGGATGAAGCGATTTCATCGCCTTCTGCTTGGTCGCTTGCCGTGAAACTCAGCACATCGGCCGACTTTTGACTGTTTCCTTCGCTCTCTTTCAGCCATTCCCGAAGATCGGCAGCGAGATCAGACCGTATTGGCAAAGTATTTCCTTCCCGATTCTTCTCGTTCGCAGCGTTCAAAATCAGGAATGCCGGGTCGGTGTCCAGGTCCAATTGTCCCACAGCAAGGGTAGTAAGCTCCTTTTTGCGGAGTCCCGTTAGAACCATGGTTTTGTAAATGATTGCCCGTTCCCGGCCAAGTCGTTCCCGCTCGGCCAGAAATTCTGGATTGCCCTTAAGCCGTTCCCGAGCCCGTTCGGCAGCGTCAGCAATAGTATCGAATGTCAACGGCTTGGCCGTCCAGGTGGCGCGGGATTTGCTCGACAGAGACTGTTTCGGCTTGCGAACGGTTTCACGGCCGTACTCGGCCAAAGGTCGCAGTCGGGCAACATACAGCAATCGGTTAAGCTCATCCTCGGTCAATGAGCGGCGTACTTTGCGGCGGTCGGCTTCCTCGTTCGCCCTTTTCACTTTCACAAAGGGATTAACAGAAAGCCGGTCGGTTTCAATACACCAGTTGCAAAATGCGACAATTGAACTGCGGTCCAAGTTTCGTGTTCTAGCCGATATCCCCTGCTTGTTCCTAGAGGTGAGATACTTTTCTAAGGCTTCACGTTTCAGATCGGTCAGACACCCGAACCCGCAAGCTTCGGCGATACGTTCCAGGCATCGACGAACATTTGCCCGGTGGTCGGGTGATGTTTCATCGGATTCGAGTTTTGTCAAATAAGCTTTGAAATGCTCGGCAATGGGAACGTCTTGATGGTCGGCAATCGAGTCTTCGGCAGCGGTTATCACCTTCGCTTTGACCAGTTCGGCACGGCGTTCCATGTCAGCCAGTACCCGGCCGGCGGCTTCCTTGTCGCGGCATCCAGTCGCCTTTTCCTGAACCACGCCCGAACCATCACGGTATTTGGCTGTATATGTGCCGGCGGGGACCACGATCCGGTCGGTGCCATCCCTGCCGATTGTCAGCGTCGCCGTTCTGGCTTTGCCCTTGGCGGGTTTCCAGCGGGCAAACCGTTCTCCCTTACGGATGAAGATCTCGGCGCCGGCTGGCAGCGGTTTAGTGTAGGTTTTTTTGTAGACTGTACCCATTGTTTTACCTTTCCCTGTCAGCCTCTCGAAACTTTTTGCTTAGATCGGCAACATGCTTCTGAAAAATTGTCACATCTACGGTCTGGTGCGCGTAGACAAGTGACAATCCGACGCCCAGCCAGTGGCCTCTAACGCCATCGTCTAGGATTTTGTTGATAACCGCGATATGCTGCCAACCCAGCTTGTAATTCTTATGCACGTCCGCAGAATCTTCCCTGCTGAGATATCCAACCTGTTCTCCATTCTGTCGAAAAACCGCTATGGCGTTGGGGTCTACAGGGTTGTTCTCTTCGTGTTTCAGCGCAAGAATTTCCCCAGACGAACAGCGGGCGATAATTTTTTGCCTGTTTGTCCCATCGCGATTGTTGTGACTAACACCCGCCAGATTGGCAGAACGATGGTTGACATAGGTTTTCCGGTGAATCGCCTCAAGTTTCTCACAAAGCCGCAGATATTCCGTCTTTGGCAAGTCGTCAGGAACATTTAGTCCCTCGTTTCGTAGCCTTGTAATCTGCTTGGGCGTCGCAAGATGCTTCGGGCGTTGCGGCCCCCGAATCTCTCGCAGACAGGTAACGCAAACCCACTGACCGCTATCAATCTCGGTTAAGACTCGGGGGGAGTTTCCGCATCCGCCGCACGTGCCTTTGCGTTTTTTCTTACCCATGATTTCGCCTTTCTTTTTGCCGGTTTCAATGCCAGATACGGGCATTAAGCTATTTTTTCCTATCCTTAATCCATTGCTGATCTGCGTCGGATAGCTTGTCTAGTGGCACTCTAACAACAGTGCCATCTCGTTTTGTTAGCTTCACCTCCCCGGAAATCGTCCCGCCATATTTGGCTTCGGTTTTGTGTGTGCCAGCTGAGTTGGTCCAAGTTCGCCACTTAGCTGCTTCGTCGGTCTCTCGACGTTTTTTAGCGGCTTGCCGCTTTGCATCAGCCTGTCGTTTCTTTGCGGCCTTTTCTTTCGCGTTCTGTTGGTCTTTTTCCGCCCGTATAGCATCGTCTCTCGATGTCTTCGGTGTAAGTTGGACGTAAGCATCTTTTAGCGACCAATAGCCACCAGATAATTTAAGGCGGTACTTTCGACCTTGCGGCACGTCGAAAATAACAAACCCCTGTTTATTCACAGACGGATTAAGACTATTGATAAGGCCAATTGATCCTTGCACGGCCCAACCGTTACTACTTGCCTGATGCTCTGCGCCGCTGTCGTCAACCAGCGTGAAGGGTGGAATCATGCGGGGTTTCTTGTCATTGTTTCGGACTGATAATTCGACAAAAAGATACATTGCGTCTGGACGCTGATTGAGAAATTGGTTTTTACTGAGTCGATTAGACCACCAAGATCGCCACACAGCATAAGAAGTGTAGCCAACGTGAACATTTTCGCCTTCTGCATAGTTTTGTTTCTCGGTTTTGTTCTGTGGATTGTCCGGTTGGGAGGAATCTGGCTTTGGGTTGTTAGTTGGTTTAGAAGATGGTTCTGATACTGATTTCGCTACGGGTATGGGTGTCTCTGAGGGGAGTTTACCAAACGGTTCCACCATATTCCCGTTTTGCATGTAGAAGAATCGTTCATGCTCAGTCGCTCGGTTTCGTTCATATTGTGCCACCTGTGAATTCAACTGTTCGTCACTCATAGGTAGACTTTTCGGAATTGAACTATGGCTGTCCCAAAATAAAATCTTGCAAAACTGCTTGTCCCCCCCCATTTCTGTGACCGCCTGTTCGTAGACGTTCGGCTCATACTTGTGTTGGGGGTCAATCCAAGCAAAGTGTGTTTTTCCTTGTGTTCGAATTTTCTGATAATGCTTTAGTTCTGATTGTTGTTGCGGTTGGGAGACCGATTGTGGAGTCTGTTGTAGTTGTGTTTGTGGATGATGAGAACCCTCTCGGGCCGTTTGTTTGTTGTGGTCAGTCTGGCTAGCAACAATAGACAAAAGCACGAGGAAGAGAACAACACAAACCACACCAAGTCCAATCCGAACAACATGGCTTCCACCGCAACCGCAAGTTTGGCATTTCCAACCTCCTATTTTGAGCGAAGCTAAAATCCAGATAGGCAACCAAAATCCACAAAGCAAAAGAGTGACTAATGCATGGACAAGATGGTTTGTTCCGGGCCGCGCATGAAGTGTTTGAGCATTACATTTTTTACAAAACTTACTTGTTTGATCCATCGTTGCCATAGCGAATCTCCTTTTAGGGTTTAGATTTCTTGGACAGTTATTTTTTGCTTAGCACCAGCTTCAGGCACGGTAGCAGCTTATCAACCATATCCAGCCGTAACGATTGTTCGTCTCGTGCAAATTTCATCAGTGATTGCCGTTTGACTCCGCTTCGGCGTTCCAACTCGGCAAAGGTTAGCCCACTATCGGCGATAGCTTGGCGGATAATCTCGGTTGCCGTTGCCGGCTGTTTTTTCTTGCGTTTTGCCATGATGTAACAGTTATTACAGGTGTTGGATTGATTGTCAAGCGGCGTTCACTTTTTCTAAGCGTCCGTCGCCCCACAAGGG
>CAZISU010000665.1:0-4366 GCA_964541935.1 uncultured Planctomycetaceae bacterium
CTCGCAAACCATCTGGCTTTCCGGCGAGGAAATCAGCGGCGAGTTCCTGGGCGAGCTGAAAACCATCGAAGAGGGCGTAGCCGCCTGGCTGGCTGATAACAACTAAAGCCTGTGGTATGCCCCACAACCCGGCCTACGGAACTTGCGGATATCATTTTATCAAGCCGCCCGTAAAACCACGTCTCGGCCCCCTTGCGGACTCCTGCCCGCTTTGTTAAACAGAGTCGTTCCTGTATTTGTAATATGGTAAGGGCTTTCTTTTTAGCGATCAGGAGTCAAGAACATGATCATTGGTGTTCCCACAGAAATCAAACGCGACGAGTATCGGGTCGGCCTCTTGCCGGTCGGTGTTGAAGAACTAACCCGAATGGGGCACGAGGTCATTGTCCAAGCCGGTGCCGGGCTGGGCTCCGGGCTGGCCGACCACGACTACCTTCGCCACGGGGCCGAGTTGGCTTCCTCGGCCGAAGATGTCTACGGTCGGGCCGACATGATCATCAAGGTCAAAGAGCCGCAGGCCTCGGAACGGGCTATGTTGCGCAAGGGCCAGATTATTTTCACATACTTCCACTTCGCCGCCGACCGGCAACTGACCGACGAGGTTCTGGCCTCGGGTTGCATCGCCGTGGCCTACGAAACCCTCAGCGACAGCCGGGGCCAACTCCCGCTCTTAACGCCCATGAGCGAGGTGGCCGGGCGGATGAGCGTGCAAGAGGGTGCCAAGTATCTCGAGCGTCCGCAGATGGGCCGCGGCATTCTGCTCGGCGGCGTCCCCGGCGTGGCCCCGGCCCACGTTACCGTGCTCGGCGGCGGCGTTGTCGGATACAGTGCCGCGAGAATCGCCGCCGGCATGGGCGCCAACGTCAGCATCCTCGACATCAACATGGACCGACTGCGATACCTCGACGATATCGCCCCGGCCAACATCAACGTGCTCTTCAGCGACCGCCACACCATCCGCGAACAACTTCGGAAGGCCGACCTGGTTGTCGGCGCCGTGCTCGTGCCGGGTGCCAAGGCCCCGCGTCTGGTCGATGCCGATGACCTCAAGATCATGAAGCCCGGCAGCGTGATTGTCGACGTGGCCATCGACCAGGGCGGATGTATCGCCACCAGTAAAGCCACCACGCATAGCGAACCGACCTATATTATCGACGACGTCGTCCACTATTGCGTTGCCAACATGCCCGGCGCCGTGGGCCGCACCAGCACGTTCGCGCTCTGTAACGTCACGCTACCCTATGCCTTACAGATCGTTAAAAACGGCATCGATGAAGCGGCTGCAAAAATGCCGTCCATCGCCCGTGCAATCAACATGTACGAGGGTGCCGTTACAAATGAAGCCGTGGCCGAAACCTTCGACATGCCGTTCGACTCGCGCTTCGCGGTGTAGAGCAAAAGTTAGCGGCGGGGCTTGTCCCCGCGTTTAACAAAACCTTGTTAGCCGAGCCCCTGTTAGCCGAGCCCCTGTTAGCCGAGCCGCTTGCGGCCGTGTGGTAAAACCGCCTGCTTTGGTGGCACATGAAACGCGAGCAAGCTCGGCGGCTAACATCCAATAATCATTCGAAAATATGCAAGGAAACCCTCATGACCGATTCATCCACGCCGCGCGTTGGAATACTTATGGGCAGCGACAGCGACTGGCCCAAGATCAAAGCGGTTGCCGCCGCGCTGGACCAGTTCGACGTGGCTTTTGAAGTTAACGTGATGAGCGCGCATCGCACGCCCGAGGTTGTGCAAGAGTATGCCACATCGGCTACCGCGCGTGGCCTTTCGGTAATCATCGCCGCCGCCGGCGGGGCCGCTCATTTGGCTGGCGTGGTCGCTTCACACACCACGCTGCCGGTAATCGGCCTGCCCGTGCAAACCCAGCTCCAGGGCGGACTCGACTCGTTGCTCTCGACCGTGCAGATGCCCGGCGACGTGCCCGTGGCCACCGTCGGAGTCGGCATGGGCGGCCCCCGTAACGCCGGCCTCTTGGCCGTGCAAATCCTGGCCCTGGGCGACGCGGCTTTGCTGGAAAAATATAAAGCCTTCAAGCAAGGCTTAAGCGAAAAAATCGCGGCAAAAAACGCCGCGTTGCAAGCGGCTATTCGGGAAGAGAAATAGCGGGGCGGGAATGTCGAAAGGCGGTTGTGTGAGCAAAAGACAACTAACAGAAGATAACTAAGGAAACGACGGATATGCCTATCCACCTTAGTCGATACTGTGACCTTTTACCCTTTTTTGTTGTTCATCGGGATTTCGCGTGTGTATAAGTCCACACAAAGAAGTACGGGTTCCTCATCTCTGTTACAGAGTGGTGAATTGTAAGGGTTTGCGGTGCAAAATCCGTGAATAGAGAAGAGGAACCCGTACTTTTTCTGTTTGGAGAGTACGCGAATTTTGAATCAACCTTTTTTCTTCCTTCAATCCCTTACAACCTTCGTTCCCTTAGTTGCCTTCTGTTAATTTACCCTTCCTTTTCCTTTATTCCCTTCAGTTTCAATCAAATGAAAAATCTAGACACTTTGCGTTGGGTAGGCGGCACGGACGGCCATCTTGTACTGATCGACCAGACACTTCTTCCGGTCGAACTGCTGGAGATCGAATGCCGCGACGTCGAGGCCGTTTGGGAAGCTATTAAGATGTTGCGTGTGCGTGGCGCGCCAGCCATAGGCATAGCGGCCGCTTACGGCATTTGCGTGGCCATGCAGACGGTGGCCGGCACCGATCATCGCGAGATTTTCTTCGCCCGACTGGACGAAGCGAGCGAATATCTGGCGTCGAGCCGTCCCACGGCCGTCAATTTATTTTGGGCTATCGAGCGCATGAAGGCCGCCGTCGAGCCGTATCGCCACGACAATGCGGCCGAGCGGAAAACCCTGCAACAAGTCGCCGCACGGCTGTTGCAAGAGGCCCAGGCGATCCACGAGGAAGACCGGCAAATCTGTCGCCAGATGGGCCGCCACGGCGCGGAACTGCTATCCGACGGGCAGGGTGTATTGACGCATTGCAACGCCGGCGGCCTGGCCACGGCCGACTACGGCACGGCCCTGGCCGTAATTTACGCGGCGGTCGAGTCGGGAAAAAACATCCACGCCTACGCCGACGAAACCCGCCCGCTCTTGCAAGGCGCGCGGCTCACGGCCTGGGAGTTGAAACAGCGCGACATCCCGGTCACCCTGATCTGCGATTCCATGGCCGCCCAGGTGATGCGCGAGGGTCGCGTGCAAGCGGTAATCACCGGTGCCGACCGCGTTGCGGCCAACGGCGACGCCGCCAACAAGATCGGCACATACGGCCTGGCCCTGGTGGCGGCCGCGCATCGCGTGCCCTTTTATGTCGTGGCCCCAACGAGCACCTTCGACCTCTCCATGCCCGACGGCGATGCCATCCCCATCGAAGAGCGCGACCCGAAAGAGATCACGCACGGCTTCGGCCGCCAGACGGCCCCCGACGGCATCGACGTCTACAACCCGGCCTTCGACGTGACCCCGGCGCGACTGATCGACACCATCATCTGCGAAAAAGGGCTTATTCGCCCGGTGACCGCAGAGCGGATCGCGGAGATTGTAAAGTAGCGTCTCTTTAGCTATAGTGATTTATAGTTACCTAATCCATCCTCCCCCCTGCCTACCTCAAAAAAGTCCCGCCATGAATCCTCGCTCTATCCTGCTTCGCCTTGCGCTTGCCGCAGTCACCGTCATACTTTGTTGTTATTCAGCCCGCGCCGATGAATCCAAGCAAGCTATCGAGCCCAAGGAACACAAAGATACACTTCCCACGTCTCCGCAAGGCAAGCAATGGAAACTCGTCTGGCACGACGAGTTCGACGGAGAAAAGCTCGACGGGAGCAAATGGGAAACGCCGCCGGACGGACGTCGCCGCGACGCGTATTGGATGCGAAAGGCCGTATCGCTCGACGGGCAAGGGCATTTAAGAATCAGCACCTTCAAAGAAGGCGACCGCTACATCGACGGTTGCGTCCGCACGCGGGGCAAGTTCGAACACGCCTTTGGCTACTACGTGGCCAGAATCCGCCTGCAAGATCAACCCGGCCACTGGTCGGCATTTTGGCTAATGAACAACAGCGTTAGTAAAATTGGTGAAGAGGGCCGCGACGGCACCGAGATCGACATCATGGAAAAACCCTGGCTCGACGGCCGCGTTTGCCAGGCCCTGCACTGGGACGGCTACGGCAAGGACCATAAAACGGCCAATAAAATATCCCGCACGCCCGGTATCATGAAAGGCTTCCACACCTTCGCCCTGCTGTGGACACCCGAAGAGTACGTCTTCTATATCGACGGCAAAGAAACCTGGCGGACCGCGGCGGGCGGAGTTTGCCAGGTGCCGCTTTTCATCAAACTCAGCGACGAGGTCG
>CAZISU010000666.1:0-4365 GCA_964541935.1 uncultured Planctomycetaceae bacterium
TCCCTTGGTTTTAGATGGTTTGGATAAATGGTTAGTTCTTACGTCATTGCCTAGCAGGCATCAGACTACAAACTACTACAGCTGCTGCCATATGTCAATACAGTGCATGGAACAATTGTGGTACAACGTTTTCTGGCGGGGGGTGTGGTGTGTCAATAATGTCATTCTTTCCCTTGTAGGTTGCGTTGGGGTCTCGCTCTACTATATCGGGGGGCTTGACGGCGAAGGATCGGTTGTGCTAAGATCGCAGCACACTTGTGTTGGAGCTGTCGCGAGTTTAGTGATACAAGAGGCCATCGTTAACAGGAGGTTTTAGGATGAAAGCGAAAAACGGTTTTACTCTGGTAGAACTGTTGGTGGTCATCGCCATTATCGGCATTTTGATTGCCCTGTTGCTTCCGGCGGTTCAGGCCGCCCGCGAGGCAGCTCGACGCATGAGTTGCACCAACAACCTAAAGCAGTTTGGCTTGGCCATCCACAATTACCATACGACGCGGAACTGTTTTCCGCCCGGAGCAATCACTGCCGACCTGGCGGACGTGACGGGATTGCATGTGGCGCTGCTGGCGTATTTCGAGCAAGGGTTCATCGATGAGCGCATAGACGCACTGGCTAGCATACATACTCCAACGAATGCCGAACTGGGAGCCTTGCGGGTGACTGGTTTCGTCTGCCCAAGCGATTCGTCAGAGAATAAAGACTGGAGCAACCCGGACTTTCAAGTTACGAATTATACGGGCGTGATGGGCCCCGGTCGTGACGGAAAGCAAGTGGCGGCCGAGCAAACCACATGCGGCAATTACTCCACCGATGGTGTTTTCTATCCCTGGAGCAAAACTCGTATCCGGGATATTACTGACGGCACATCTAAAACACTGGCGATTGGGGAACGTATTTATCAGTTGCGCGTTTGGACGCGAGGCGGTTGTTTAAATCAGGGCTCACCCCCGAAGGCCTGCATTGCTTCGGCCAAGAATATTCGCTGGCCCATCAACTTGAACGACGAAGCGATTTACTACGATGCATACAAGGTCGGCACGCAAACCTGTTTGTTTAACGACCTGTTTTTTGGCAGCCACCATGCGGGCGGAGCGCAGTTTCTGCTAGCGGACGGCAGCGTTCATTTTATGGATGAGACAATCGATTTCGATTTGTTCGGCGACCTGGCCACAATCGCGGGAGGCGAGACGACGTCCTCGGAATTTGAATAGCGGTTGGCCGCGATTGACGGACAAAAAGATAAGGGCATTTTTAGTTACACATTTCAAGCAACGCTATATTGGAGAAGCAATTATGAAGAAGATGTTCGATAGAGTTGGAAAGCGGACGGCGATCGTGTTCTGTATTTTATTGGCCTTGCTGCTGACAACGGTCGGCACGCTTCAGGCGGATAACGGACGTTATGCGACTGCGGTCTTGGACACGGAAGGCTTGCTTGGCTATTGGCGATTCGATGGGGACTCAGGCGCGATTGGCTCGACTTGCACCGACTCCACGGGAAACAATAACGGCATCTATAGAGACGGGAAAGACTCCAACCTCGACCCGCGGGGTTACACTTCCTTCAACTTTGGCGAGGGTGCTCCCATCGGTGAGGTCGGGAATGTGGCCGTCGATTTCGAAAACTTCCTCTCCGGCATCGATGTCGGCACGGTACCCGGCTTCATGAGCAGCTTCGACGGCGGGTATCCCGGCACGACCGGCGCGACCATGGAATTTTGGATGAAGGGTGACGTCGATTCGTACTGCAAGCTGATGGGAATGCAAAAGAGCAACTACGGATTGAGATCGCAGTTTGCCATTAACCTCAACGCCAACCAGGACAAGTATGAGGCTGGCCAGATCGGCCTATTCGTTGCTCTGACCGACGTTAATGGAAATCAAGGCGGCGGCAGCTATGGCACCCGCGTGGCCGGAGGCGCAGGCGTGACGGACGGCGACTGGCACTATGTGGCCATAACTTGTGGACTTCAATGGGGATACGAAACCACATCGATGGGATCGCAAAGATTAAACATTTACGTTGGCACGCCGGGCAGTACCGAAACGATCCATTACACCTATCCCGACAATGAACCCACCGGGCGATTTTGGGGTACGGCCGACGATCTTGCATATTCGTTGTACCTTGGCGGCATGTACAATCCCGCGGTGGACAACAGCTATCTCCATTACGACGGCATGATGGACGAAGTGGCTCTCTACAGTGAGGCGCTGACCAAGGAACAGATCGATGCCCACTTTGAGGCTTCGATCACTCCCATTCCCGGCGACGCCGATTTCAACTTCATCGTCGACGACGCGGATGCGGCTATCCTGGCCGACCACTGGCTGCAATCGGACGGAGTCACGTGGGAAGACGGCGATTTCAACGGCGACGGATGGGTAAACGAACTGGATGCCTCGATCCTGGCAGCCAACTGGCAAACGGGTGCGGCCGGCAGTTCCAGTTCAGTTCCGGAACCGACGTTGCTGGGCCTGATGCTTAGCTCCGGCATGCCGTTGCTGTTGCGGAGACGTCGGAACCAAGTCTAGAGAAGAAGGGGCGTTGTTTTATTACCTATGTAAGCAATGCTCATTTTGGAGAATGAAATTATGAAAGTGGATGATAGATTTTGGAAGCGGGCGGCGATCATATCCTGCCTTTTCTTTGCCTTAACGCTTTCGGCGATTAGCTTGGTACAGGCGGAGCCTGGAGGATACGCGGCCGCGATCTTGGACACGGAAGGCTTGCTGGGCTATTGGCGGTTCGATGGAGACTCCGGTACGGTCGGTACGACTTGTACCGACGCCACGGGAGTCAATAACGGCACTTATATGGATGGGAAAGACGGTAGCGGTACTCCGCTTGGTTACACCGCCTTTAACTTCGCCACGGGTGCTCCCATTGGTGAGGCCGGGAATGTTGCCCTCGATTTAAATAACTTCGACGCCTGCGTCGATCTTGGCACGGTGCCCGGCTTTGCCAGCAGCTTCGACGGCGGGTATCCCGGCACGACCGGCGCGACCATGGAATTCTGGATCAAAACCGATGTCACCGAATACTGCAAGCTGATGGGCATGCAAGCAGATCCACTCGGTCATACCGCGACGCATTTTGCTATCAACCTCAATCGCCCAACGCACGATGGTCAGATTGGCGTATATACCGTGATCCCCGATGTTAATGGCAACAACGGCGGTGGGGACTATAACACCAGGGTGAGCGGGGGCCCCGGCTTGTATGACGACGAGTGGCACTATGTGGCCATAACCATGGGCCTCCAGTGGGGATACGAAAATTCAACGATCGGATCGCAAAGACTGAATATGTACGTTGGCACGCCCGGCGACACCGAGATCGTTCATTACACTTATCCCGACTTTGTGCCCACCGGGCGATACTGGGGTACCGCGCCCGATCTCCTTCATTCGCTGTACCTCGGCGGCCGATTCGATCCGTCTGCTTTTGGCTGGGCGGGCACCAGCACTCACCACTATGAGGGCATGGTTGACGAAGTTGCTCTCTACAGCGAGGCGCTAACCTTGGAGGTGATTCAGGAACACTACCTGGCTTCGTTCCCTTCAATTCCCGGCGATGCCGATCGCAACTTCATTGTAGACGACGCGGATGCGGCTATCCTGGCTGCCCACTGGCTACAGTCGGACGGAGTGACATGGGGAGACGGCGATTTCAACGAAGACGGATGGGTAAATGAACTAGATGCCTCGATCCTGGCAGCCAACTGGCAAGTGGGCGTGGCATCGGCGTCAGTGCCCGAACCGACAACATTGGGGCTGGTTTTTTGTGCGGGCATGACGTTTCTTTTGTGGAGACGTCGGCAACGTGTTTCGTAAAGTATAACAATCAATAATTGATCCATTGGACACGATTTTCAAGCATGCCGAAGGGGGTGGCAGCTAGAAAGAAAGGAGTGAATTGTCCCCACAATTCATTGTTAAAATCGGGGTGATTAGAAAGATCGACTGAGCAGGAAGAAGCACCTTTGTTTATCTTTTCACAACTTTACTACTTGGAGACGAAAACGATGAAGAATTATGTGACCTTTGCACTCTGTGCCGTGTTGGCTTTGACCGCTGGCCAAGCTTTGGCTAACGATTACACCGATGCCATCATGGGCGAAGCTAGCCTGATCACGTATCACAACTTCAACGGCGATTCTGGTGTCGCTGGCTCGGCCATCGACGACTTGAAGGACGTCTCGGAAGGTTCGTTCCTCACCGCCCAAGCCGTCACGGCCACCGGCAATGCTGCCGCGAACGCCGGCCAGTATCTCGACTTCAGCGTCAATGACGGCGTTGTTGAGATTGGTACCCTTGGTGCCTATGGCTCCGCAATGAATGGCGTCAACGGTGGTTCCACGA
>CAZISU010000667.1:0-4360 GCA_964541935.1 uncultured Planctomycetaceae bacterium
ATTCTTTGTTCGCGAGCTTCGGCAAACAGCGTGGAACAAGCGGAATTAGACGCCACGCGGTCGATTCTGGGTGAGAAAGATTCGGCATCGTGGACGATTTTCGAGAGGATTCTCGAAGAAATGCACGAGCAATATCGCCTGGTTTTGCTAGAGAACGTTTCGGCGACCGATCACGAGATGGCCCAACTGGCGGCCGTATGCCACGGCGCCTATTTGCTGCTGCGGATGGGGCAAACACCACGCAGTGCGGCGCGGCGGTCGGTCAAGATGGTGAACAACGGGGGCGGGCAATTGCTGGGTTGCGTACTGTTGGATCCGTGAGGAGGGGATGAGCTTTGAGACGTATGATTTAGCTCAAAGCTCATTGCTGATTGCTGATTACTGCACCAGCCGGACTTCGGGCGTGGTTATGATATCGCGGAAGATATCGGCCAGGCGTTGTTCGTATTCGGCCGGGTTGCCGCTTCCACGCGGGCTTTGGCCGCTGTCGTTGGCGCTGCCGCCGATGCGGGACATGCGGTCCATGAATTTGTAGTCGGTTCCCAGCCCGATGCCAACGGGGAATACCATCCAGTGGTCGTCGTTCATTTCCCCGGCTTCTTTTAGCGGTCCATTGTGCCAGGTGTCTCCACTTGGATAGAAGTCATTGCTGTCACTGCTGTTGATGTAATCGGCCACGTCGCCTGAGTCGCTCATGTACAGGTTTGGGGCGCCGTCGGTCAAGAGCACGACAACTTTGTTGGTTGCCATGCGGCCCTGGCCACCTTCGGTTATAGAGCGGATGTGTTCGCGGGCATGGATCAATCCGGCGTCGGTCGCTGTTGAGGCTCCCTTGTCGCCGGTTGCTTGCAGGCGAGTGCAGGCTTTCATGGCCTCATCGTAATCGGCCGTAAGTGTCTGCTTGATAATCGGGCCACCGTTGTTGAGTCGATCGAAGCTGATGATGGAGACCCAATCTTTTTGGGTGTCATCACTGACGGGCAGGTTCTTTTCCTTGACGATCTGCATGGCGGCAATCAGGGCTCGTCGAGAGGCGTGAACGGGTTGGGAACGTGGCGGGAAACTGAAGTCTCCACCCGCCGTTCCTTCGGTGTGCCACGGACAATGCGGACTTTTCGTGGAAAGAGGTACATAGGTTCTGCCGGTCGGTTTAAGGTCGCGACCGTGGTCCATCATGAACTGTAAATATGTGCTGTATCCCAGCTTGTTGCGATAAGCCCTGACTGCGCTGGATTTGGCTTTGGGAAAGGCGACGCGGTTAGGGTTGTTGAAGCCGGTAATGCGGTCGCCGTCCTGGCTTGGCGGCAGCCATCCTCGGTTCTCGTTATCGATGGCCGACGGGATGTTGCTTCCACTTCCGCCATTGTTGCCACCGTTGCCGTTGCCATTACCCCAGCCGTTACCGTTGCCGTTGCCGTTACCCCAGCCGTTGCCGCCATATGGCGACGCATTCGACGGTCTTCCGTAAACCGAAAACTGTGTAAGCATCGTGTTCTGCAGGGCTGCCGGCGTCGAGGCTAGATGTAATTCTGCTTCCGTGTTGTGTTGGCGCAGCAGGGGGTTATTTACGAGATTGTGTAGTTTGTCGAGAGTATCGATGCAACCAACGGTCGGCGGCTTATAGGAAGGCGGTTTTGGCGTGGGAGTTGGCGTGGGAGTTGGAGTTGGTGTGGGAGTTGGTGAAGGCTTGGGTTTCGGTTTAGAAGGCGGCTTGGGAGTGGGCTGCCTGATTTTTACGGGTTGGATGATGTAGTCGAGGTATTTTTCCCAGTAGGCATAGTTGGCCGAACTGTTGGGGCGCGGTTTGGCTTTTGGCATGATGACAGCCAGTTGGTAATCGATGATGGCCGAATAGGCCTTCTTTTTTCTTGTCAGTTCGCTGTCGCTGGGGATGATGCGATACTTTGCGGGGATCTTTTTCGCCGATAACAGCCCATCAGTCTTGGTGAGTTCGGCATAGGCATATTTGTTTGAGGGAGCGCCGAATCGTGATCCGATGTACTCTACCTTGCCCGGGAAAGAGCCAAAGCCGAAATCCTTGAAGACCTTTTCGCCCTGCTCTGATCCGACATTTGGGTATCCCTGGCTGGCGAAGGTGCTGTTGATTACCGAGGTTGCCCAGGCGGATTCCGTGTCGTCGTTCATCGAGCCCGACAGGTCAACCACGAAGGCTATATCGCGAGGGTTGGCCATGGCCACGGCCTGGGCCTTCATGTCGAATGAATTGATGTTCATAACGCGAGCAAAGAAGAGCGGAACTTCGCCGCCGGTCTGCTCGTCTCGGCGGGCCGTGACGCGCACGGCGTTACCCATGCCCGAGGTGGGCGTGAATTGTCTGGTTTCCATGTCCCAGAGTCCGAATTCGACGTCCTCTGGCAGGATTTGCACGTCTTGTCCTCCGGCGCTATGGAAGGCGCCGAATTGCTCGGCCTTGGCGATAACCTCTTCGGGCGTTTCGCTCATTTCCTTCGCGGCGGCCATTGCGGCCGAGTCGGCCGCGGCTTGCAGTTGGGTGCGGACCAGCATGACGTGTCCCAAGTCGACGGCGAAGGCTACCATGCCAATGATCATAACTAAGAGAAACGCAAAGAGCACTAATGTGACACCACGGCGAGAATTGCTCTTGCCGTTTATATACGCTTGACGGGGCAAAAGTTTGCTCATTACGAATCTCCGGATGAATATTCATGCCCAATGAAATAAATGGGCTAACGATCCCGCCATTGACGGCTGGATGTTTCGGGGCGCGATGGACTTTCGGGTGTGGCTGCTGACGCTGATGGCCGGTCCATACATGCCATAGGGTCGGTTATTTTTGGGGGCACGTCAAATGGATCGGTGTGCGAGTATACCGAAGGTAAAAGGGTAGACATCGCGCGACGATAAGATGGTTTGACCGGAATATTCTGCGTCGACCGGCATAAGCGGAAGCAGCAGAAATCGAAGTCAGATCCAGATAGAGTCAGAAACGTTAATGGCCAGGCGCGAACCGACATGGCAACCTCCCTTGAAAAGGTTGCAAACTTCGGTAGCCTGGCTAACTCGAGAACCGAGTCCCACGGCTTTGCGCCCCGACCTCACGATCGGTTTGCCGTTTCGATTTGCGCGGTATGCTGTCTAGGACAGCGGAAATTGAAAAGGATTGATACGCAGGTAAGTATCTACGTAAAAATATAGGTTATGGTTTGGGGACTGTCAAATATTAAGGTATGAGGTGTCAGGTGTCAGGTGTCAGGTGTCAGGTGTCAGGTGTCACCGATGGCTACCTTACGAAAACAACTCCTTATGCCGGAATATCCTCACCATACGTCATAGACCTCATGCCTCATACCTCATACCTGACACCTACTCTTCCACAAACACGCATTCTCCTAACCGCCAGTATAATCGGGACGAGCAGAGATATCGTTGCCAATCGTGCGACTTGCCAACCGCGCAGCTCAGATTCACAACCTCGGTTTTCTGACGCTGCTTGTAAGTCAATGCGGGGCCCGTGAATCCGGTCGCCTGCGGGCCGGAACAACCGTACATTTTTGGATACCATCGGAGAACGGGATCGCGGTCGTTACAGGTAATCAGAGCCCAATGGGTAAGGTCCAGAGCGGAGCCGTGGCGGCGGCCGGGCAGTAGCCAGCAGCGGTCGGAGGCGCTTGCTACGAGGACGATGCGTATTTCGGGCAGGTTGCCGGATGTGGTCGGCTCGTTCGATTCCTCTTGCATGTCTAAATGGCGGCCGGCGATGCAACCGCCGGCGAGCATTTCCAGAGCGCCGGTAATAATGCGAGCACCGAAGCTGTACCCGACCATTCCCACGCGGGTGTCGGGGTCCAATCGTCGCACGAAACGGGCGAAATGATAGGCCTGTACGTCGCTGCGGGCGGCTTTTATGCGGGCGTCTTTGCGGTTTGGACCTTGGATTCGCATCGAAGGCCACGACCAGATTACCATGCGTAATTGTTGGCCGTTGGCCTGTTTTTTCAGGCATTTTAGCACGCATAGGCCCTCGGATGAGGCTTCGTTGTGGCTGGTGCGATTGCCGTGTATGTGGAAGCAGGTGGGAATCTTGGGCTGGGCTGAGGCGTGGAATTCATCTTCGTCGGCCGGCAACCAGCGGCGACATCCGCCTTCATCGATTTCCATTCGCCAATATTCCAGCGTGGCTGCGGCAACATCGCAGGGGTTACATCGCGAGGCGTTTCTGGTTGAAATTATCCAGACGCTTTGGGCAGTGTTTTGTGTAGCGCTTTGAACGGGGGTCTGGGGACTGGTTTGGGGGCATTGGGTTTCGGCTTGCGATATATTGGCAGCCTCGGTTTTGTGCGTGGCCAGGGCCACGAGCACCAGCGTCACGAAGATTGTT
>CAZISU010000668.1:0-4360 GCA_964541935.1 uncultured Planctomycetaceae bacterium
TCTCCCACCACTTCAGTGACATGCCTTATGTCTTCATTTCGCAACACAAAATTGGAGCATTCATTGCAGTACAAAAATGGTTCATATCCACCCGATGGATTGAGAACCGTGTACTTCACCACTTCGTTGCAAGCGGGGCAATTCAAAATCCATCCAGGACGACTTTCGTCTTGAATTACTCCATTGGAAATCACGCCGTTCATTTGCCTACCTTCAAGTACCTGTAGGGTGCGTGCTTGCACGCACCGCTGTTGCTTTCATCGATACATGAGCCTCGGGGAATACCCGGCGGATTGGGGAGAGTACGATGTGTGGTATGGCGATGGGTTTAGTCACCCATCGGTGCGTGCAAGCACGCACCCTACAGGAACTGTTGGAGCGTCTCTGGCAATTATGATAAACAGTCGACAGTAAGAAGTATTCATATTTTCCCTCTTGCAATACCATGAATCTAGCACGCAACGCAAATGCCGGGTTACAACCCGGCCTACGGCTTCGCAACTACCTGCTATTCTTCACTCGGTCGCGTCATCCGCCAGGGATCTAGAGCTTCTTTCAGTTCGCCCGGGGGCAGGATCTCTTTTTCAACACACAGTTCGCGGATAGTCTTGCCCGTCTTGAAGGCCTCCTTGGCCAGTGCCGCGGCCGCTTCATAACCGATCTTGGGATTCAGCGCGGTGGCCATCGCCAGGCTTTGTTCGACCGCCGCTTCGCAGGCTTCGCCGTTGGGTTCCAGCTCGGCCAGGCATAGATCGCGAAAGGCGTTGGTGGCCGAGGCCAACAGCCGCACGCTATCGAGCGTGGCCTCGGCCATGACCGGCATCATGATGTTCAACTGGAACTGGCCGCCCGTGGCGCCCGAGAAGGAAACCGTCTGGTCGTTGCCCATCACGCGGGCGGCGACCTGCATCACGCTCTCGCACAGCACGGGGTTGACTTTGCCGGGCATGATCGAGCTGCCGGGCTGCAAGTCGCTGAGTTTGAGTTCGTAGTATCCGCAACGCGGCCCCGAGCCCAGCCAGCGGATGTTGTTGGCCACGTTGAAGAGCGTGGTGGCCACCGAGCGCAACTGCCCGTGGCATTCGACCAGCCCGTCGCGTTGGGCGTTGGCCTCGAAATGGTTGGCCGCTTCGACGAAGGGAATGCCCACCTTTTCGGCCAGCAGTTGGCTAACCCGGTCGCCGAACTGCGGATGGGTGTTGATGCCGCTACCCACGGCCGTGCCGCCCACCGGCAGTTCGAGGATGGCTTGCGTGCCGCGCCGGGCGCGATCAGCCGCCATGCCCAACTGCCAGGCCAGCCCGCCGATCTCTTGCCCCAGCGCCAGCGGCGTGGCGTCGGCCAAATGCGTGCGGCCGATCTTGAGGATCTTGTTCCACTGAAAGGCTTTTTCGCTCAAAAGCGTCGACGACCAGCACAAGGCCGGCACCAGTTCCTCTTCGATGGCCTTGGCCACCGCCACGTGAATCGCCGTGGGAAACGTATCGTTGGTACTCTGGCCCATGTTCACATGGTCGTTGGGATGAATTATTTTTTCCAACGCGAAGCGGTCGCCGCCGCTGAGTTCGATGGCCCGATTGGCAATCACCTCGTTCGCGTTCATGTTACTCGACGTGCCCGAGCCGGTTTGGAAAACGTCGACCGGAAACTGATCGTCCCAGCGTCCTTCGGCCACTTCCAGACAAGCTGCCAGAAGCGCATCGATTTGTTGATCGGCGAGCGGCCGGCGGGAGCCTTTTGCAAAAAGCCCGAAGCCGCGATTGGCGCCGCATGCCGCCCACTTCACCAGGCCCATCGCATGGATAAGATCGGCCGGAATTGTCCGCCCGGAAATGGGGAAGTTTTCCACGGCGCGTTGCGTCTGCGAGCCGTAATAGGCTTGGGCCGGAAGCTGAATTTCGCCCATCGAATCGCGTTCGGTGCGGAAGTCGGTCATTGCGAATACCTCGAAAGTTGGGCCAGCGATTCAGTTCCTCGCCGCCAATACAAATAAAAGTCGTTGCCATTGGCAATTAATTGGGCAATTATTTGCCCGCATATTTGCCCGAACGTCGATTGTCGTGACGTTGCGACAAAGGTCAAGTCGGACCGGCACGTCGCGGGTTCAGCCGCATTTCCGTAAACTGTTACCAGTAAAGGACTTTAGGCGATTTAGTCCACTCTCGACGGGCAGCGGACCTATAAAATGACTTCGCTTGCCACGCATAAAAGACATATGCATTATTTTCAGGGACGAAAAAAGCCCGTCAAAACCACACTTTTGGGTGGGTGTTGGCACGTAATGCCACGGCCGGGAATACAAACGTTTATGGAACAACCGTTTGCGTTACCTAGCTTGCCTAATTAGAATTTACATTGTGGCTTTGCATGTCGCTACCGTAGCGACTAACTGATGTAGCAGAGTCTAGTGTAGCAGAGTCTAGAATTTATGGAATTACTGGAGAAGTTGCTCATGCGTCGGCAAGCATTTGTTAACCGCTTAATCCTCATCCTGGCAGTGGCCGCGATTAGCTTCGGCCTGACACCATTCGCATTGGCCCAACAGGCCGGCGTTTTGGTCGATGCCAATGGCGTGCTCTCGAAGCAAATAGCCAGCGACCCGGGCGGTCGCTTGGCCAAGGAGCGGATCGCCGCGGCCAAGTCATCGTTGCATCCCGACGTAACGGCTTTCAGCAAGATGCGAATGATTTCGCTCAACCGCCTCGAAGCGGCCTTGCAAAAACGTCAGGGCGCTCCCAGCGAGGAGATGCGACGCCTAGCCGGTTTGCTTCGTGTCCGCTACGTGTTCTTTTATCCCGAAAGTAACGACATCGTTATTGCCGGTCCGGCCGAAGGTTGGTACAGCGACGCTAGCGGCCGAGTTGTGGGCATGACCAGCGGTCGCCCCACAATCGAGTTGCAGGACCTGATTGTGGCCCTGCGAGCTTTCCCGCCCGGCGGTAAAGAAACCGACTTCATCGGTTGCTCGATCGATCCCACGCCCGAAGGCCTTGCCGCCATGCAGGGTTTCCTTCGTAAACTCGGCGGTCGTGCCGTGCCCGGCCAAACCCAATACATTGTCGAAGGTCTTCACAACTGCATGGGCAAGCAGATCGTTTCGGTAGACGGCATCGAGCCCACCACGCACTTCGCGCAGGTCTTGGTCGAGGCCGACTATCGCATGAAGTTGATCGGTATCGGCATGGAGAAGCCGCCCGTGCGGCTGGCCAGTTTCGTCGATCGGGCCAATCCCAAGAAGTCGTCGGCAAACGCCTTGCAACGCTGGTTCTTCATGCCCGACTATCAATGCGTGCGAGTCAGCGATAACGGCATGGCTATGGAACTCGTGGGCGACGGTGTCAAGCTCGTAGGCGAGAACGAAGCCGTGACGTCTAGTGGACAGCGCAAGCAGTCCATGCGTAAGAACCACGCCAGCCAGGCATTCGTGTCGGAGTTCACCCGTAAGTATTCCGAGTTGGCCGATCGTTCGCCAATTTTCGCTCAGCTACGCAACCTCATCGACCTGTCGGTGGCCGCCGCTTTTATCCAGAAAGAAGACTACTACGGCCCGTCGGGCTGGAAGATGGGTCTGTTGGGCGACGAGAAGCAGTTCAGCGTCGAGACATACAACGCGCCTAAGCTGGTCGATACGGCCGTGGCGGCCAAATGGAAGGGCAATACGTTGATGACGCCCGTCGCCGGTGGCGTAATGATCGAAGCCTCGCGAGCCTTGGACGAAGAGAATCTGCTCAACGACAAAAAGAACGCCGTGGGCGAGCTGCATAAGAAAATCAAGATCAAGCTGGCCGATGGCCAGTGGTGGTGGGACTGACGCACTTTGCGAAATTTGAAGTAAACAGCAAAGGCCGGGTCTTCCAAGTGAAGATCCGGCCTTTTTCATTCTTTGCCGTCGAAAACCGATGTAATCCTTATTGCCCACAAAACCGCTACCCGACTATGGCTGATTCTGCGGCGGGGTTCTCCCCGAGGCGATACAGGAAACTAGTCTTAAATATAATGGGTGTGCTGTTTTGCGAGGGGAAATCGGGGAAAGGCGTATCGACTCAACGGGCAATCATCCATTTTATCGTGTGGGCTCACACGTTGATTACTGGGATGTTCTTAAAGATGAAAACTGTTTCGGCAATGCTTTTCGCGATTCTCACATTCACGGCCGTGGTGTACTTTTCGATTTCGTACGCCGCCGAACCGTTGCACACACAGGTTGTAGCAAAAAAAGAGTTGCTCGTGTATTGCGGCATCACGATGGTCAAGCCGATAGCGGATATTGCCCGCATTATAGAAAAGCAGGAGAACTGCAAGATTGTCATCACCAAGGGCGGGTCGGGGAGTTTGCTGCGCGCGATAGAAATCAACGGTA
>CAZISU010000669.1:0-4360 GCA_964541935.1 uncultured Planctomycetaceae bacterium
GACCCGACCGCTTTTATCGAGGACGATTTTTTCTATGGTGGCGTCGCCGCAGTTGGCGACGTAGAGGTTACCTTTCTCGTCGAAGTCGATACCGTCGGCGCCCACGGGAATGTCTTTGCTGTAGGTCTTCAGCGTGGCGACCAGATGTTGATCGTCGCTTCCGGGCTTGACGCTCACGTTTTCGTCGTCGAGACCGAAGCGATAGACGGCACTCAACACGGCCCCGTCGTCACTTTTGCCGATGCCCGAGTCGGTAAGATACACGTACCCGTTGCGGATGGCCACGCCGTTGGCCACGGCAAGATTTTGGGCCACGGTTTTGACGCCGACGGGCTTGCCGTCTTTCATCTCCACACGCAGTAGACGCGATTGCCGCGGCGTTTTTTCCAAAGCCTGGCAGTCAGCCACGTAGAGGTCGCCCGAGGGTGCCTGGCGAATGCCCATCGGATAAACCCGACCGGTCGTGGGGTGCGGCGGCAGGCGATAGAAGAGCGAAACACGGTTGTTGGGCGATATTTTCATCAGCACGCCCGGCGATGCGGGGTCGGTGAAGTTTGGCACCGAGAGGATGATATTGCCGTCGTCGAGCACGGCCATGGCGTCGGGCGTGTTGCAGTACTCGGGCAACTTGATAGAACGGCGGCCGCTTGCATTTTTGGCGTCGGCCGCGCGAACCTTCTCGGCGACGAACCGAAAGGCCGTGATGTTGTCCTCGTATTTGGTCGAGTGTCCCATTTCGGGGCGGTCGATCAGCAGCACGTCGCGGCCTTTCTTCTTCAAGACGCCAATCAAACGTCGCACGCTGTCGGGCGGCACCGACTTGTCGCGGCCGCCCACCGTGACGGCGATGGGCATGGTGAGATGGTCGGGCCAGAGTTCGGCGCTGCGACGGCGATACTCTGCGGGCACCTCTTGCTTCGTGCCGCCGAACGATTTGCTGATCGCATCTTGGAAATTTTCGTAATCGACGTGGTTGGCCAGTGGGTTGATCGCGACCACACCGTCGACGCGGTCGGGGTGCATGGCGGCGAATGTCAGCGACGAGCTACCGCCCATGGAACCGCCGGAGATGATGGTGTGGCGGATATTGTATTTCTTTTGCACCTCGTCGAGGATCTGCAACATATCGGCCTCGGCCTTGGGGCCCATCCAGGATGTTTTGGCGCGATAGTCGGGCGAAACAAGGATCATGTTCAGCATGGCGGCCGCGTCGCGTTTGGCACGAGTCTCGGGGCGAGTGGCACGGATATATTGCCAGCGGTCGCTGCCGTGTCCGTGCAGGACAACGAGCAAGTCAGTTGGTTTATCGGCGTCGAACTTGGGCGGCAGGCGTAAGACGTAGCGCTGTTCGCTGCCGTCGCATTTGGCGCGAAAGACCACGTCTACCGGTTCGTTTGCTAAAGCGATTGTGTTTAAAAAGGCGAAGGCGCCGAGAATGAGTGTGAAAATAATCAGTGTTGCGATTCGTTTCATGGTTGGTGTGCTCTTCTTCTCTTTCGATTAAATCTTCTCTGCAAAGGATAACGTATTTTTGTTGATGGATGCCGTATCGCTGATCTGCTCGGGGCGTTTTGCTCCGCACAGGGCCACGGTTATCCCGGGCCGCGAAACGGTCCAGGATACTGCCAGTTGGGCAACCGAGCAACCGGCCGATTCGGCAAGCGGGCGGAGGCGCTCGACCGTGTTGATGTTTTCCGTCCAGGCTGCGCCGCTGAACAAGGGCGATTGGCGCCGCCAATCGTCCGCGGCAAAGACGTGGTCGCGGGCGAACTTGCCGGTCAAAAGGCCCATGGCCAAGGGCTCGTAGGCAACGACGGACATGTCGTGTGCGCGGCACCAGGGCACGATGTCTGCTTCGGCCTCGCGCTGCAACATATTATAGCGAATCTGGCAGGCCACGGCGGGGCATTCGGCCGTGAAGGCTTCGATCTGGGCCACCGAGAGGTTCGAAACGCCCACGGCACGGGCCTTGCCGGAGGCCAGCGTCTGTGCAAAAAAGCCGGCCGATTCGGCAATCGGCGCGTCGTCGGCCGGGGCGTGAAAATACAGTAGGTCGACGTGGTCCAAACCCAGGCGCTTGAGGCTCTCGTCGAAATGCCGCTCGAGCAGTTCGGGACGGCCGGTACAGGCGATATTGCCCTCGTCGTTCCAGTAGACGCCCACCTTGTCGGCCAACACGACACCGTCGTGGCGCTCGCGGATGGCATTGCCCACGCGGCGTTGGCTCTCGCCGTCGCGACCGTAGGCGTAAGCCGTGTCGAGGTGGTTGATGCCGGCGTCCAAAGCGGCGTCGATCACCGCCGCGGCCTCGCCGTCGCTCATGGCCCCGCTGGTGATGCCGGCCAGCGGCCAGCAGCCCAAGGCCACGGGTGAAACGTGCAAGTCGGAATTTCCCAGCCGTCGGTGTGGTAGCATGTGTGAGGTATGAGGTTTCAGGTATGAGGTTTCAGGTATGAGGTGTCAGGTTTGAGGTGTCAGGTTTGAGGTGTCAGGTTTGAGGTTTGATCATTGATCATTGGGCTTTGGGCCTTGGGCCTTGATAAATAAGGTTCATCCGGAATTCGCGTCCTTTTCCAAACGAGGGGAGTACGGGTTCCTCTTCTCTATTCGTGGATTACACGTCACTCAGCGGCGCGATACCTCTGCGGAAACAGAGAAGAGGAACCCGTACTTTCTTGCGTGGGCTTGTGCGCGCAAGTTCCGGATGAACCATAATATTAAGCGTTACCCTCACTCATTCTGCATTCTTAATTCTTTCGTCATTCTAGCTTCCTAATTCGACATCCCCCCTCCCCCCTTGTCTACTCCAAATCCGGCCCCGCAATCCGCTCGCCCCGCTGTTGCTTCTTCTGATCCGCGGGGTTGAACGTGCCGTAGAACAGAGCGTTCGCATCAATCCAGGTGACGATGCGGTCCCAGTCTTCCTGGGAGAGTTTAACGTCGTAGTGGCCTTTGTCCAAGAGCTTGACCAAGCGGCTGGCACGGGAGCCGAATCTCTCAGGCATAGTCAACGGTTCGTAGTTATCCTTGGGCATGCCCCAGGCGGTATATGCTACGTAGGGGATTAAGGCTTTGTAAGATCGGCTGAAAGTGCCGGCCGGCTCGCCCGTTAGCACTACCTTGCCCTCTGGTTTTTTTGCGTTATGGCACTCGACGCAGTGGCGATCCAACACGGGTTGCACCAGGATCGGATAGCTGAGCGGTTTCGAGCCGTCGGGACCGGGCAACGGCAGCGAAGGCGCACGGTTCAAGGCCAATGCGGGCTTCGCGGGCTGAACTCCAGCGAATGACTCCGGAGCGTGGGTCCGTGATTCGTGGCAACCCACGCACGACACCTGCTCGCCGGGTTGCAGATACGTCAACGATCGCATGGTTTGCACGGCGCGTCCTCGTGAGTCCAACGCCTGGAACAAAACGGGGGTGCGAGCCGGCACGCTGAAAAAGGCCGATCCGTCCGTCTCGACCGGCACCGTGCCCAGGACCTGTTTGCCGGGCGAGGCGTTGGCTTCTCCCACGCGGGGATTGTTGGCGTTGGGCGTCGTCTTGGGCAGAACCTGAACAATGCGCAATTGTTTGATTTCCACATCGGGCAGCTTGGGCCAGCTTTCGTAGACGTTGCGTAGGAAAAATGTGCCGTTGGGTTGCGCCTCGTCTTTTTGCGCCAGCGTTGAGGGCATCTCCAAAGTTCGCGGACGAAGGCGAGGCCGCAACGGCATGGGCCACTGACTGGAGATGTTGGCGTCTCGATACAAGAGTTCTTTGTTTCCGAAAGCATCGACCGCGTATAGCCCGAACATGTTGGGGCGGTTGCAGCCGGGCTCGCCGCGTAGCTGGTCATAGCTGTATGCGGCCAGGAAGTATTTTTCGCTCAAAGGATACGGCGATTTATAGCAGTGGCCCGGCCAACGCCGCTCTTCGACCGGCGTGTGCCCCAGTCGCGTGGGTTGCGATAGCGGCCACGGGCCCCAGGTTTTGAGAGGCTTATCATCGAAGCGGGCCGGGGTGGGCAGTTTGTGTCCGTAATACAGCCCGCTCTCGGCTTCGGGGAAAAGCGCGTCGGGTGTAAGCCTGGCTATGGGTTCCATGCCGTCGACGCCGTGAGTCACATCGAGCAGGATAACCGAGCCGGCCGTCATGCCGTGGTGCGGTGCGGCCGTGGCCATCACCTTTTTGGAGCCGGGCACAGGGCGTGATTCCCAAGTGCCGATGGGGTTGAACGTGTTGTTGCCGTAGAAGATCCGTACGTCGCTGCCGTCCTGGCGAACGGACCAGAGTTGTTGGTAGAAGACGGCGTTGCGGTCGACGTAATCCCAACGCGTGTAAATCACGCGCCCGTCGTCCAGCACGGCCGGATCCCATT
>CAZISU010000670.1:0-4358 GCA_964541935.1 uncultured Planctomycetaceae bacterium
ACGTTGCGGGCCTCCTCGATGGCGTGCGGTGTGCCCAGGCGGTAGGCGATGTTGCCTAAGTGGCAAAGAGCCGCGCCGGTGTGGCCGTATTTGATGGGCGCCTTGAGGTCTTCCATCTTGCGGCTCTTAACCACGTCGTAGAAGTTGCGGGCCAACTCGCGATGCGCGCCGCCACCTGACCCCTTGGGACCGGGCTTGCCGCCGATCACGGTTTCATAGGCGCCACCGAGGTTGATGATCATGTGACCTTTGTCGCCGTAGTAGATCACGCCTTCGTGCGTGCCCATCTCCTTGGTCTTGTGAATGTTGGAAACTTCGAGGGTTGCAACCGTGCCGTCGGCGTAGGTGTAATTCGTTGTTTGCACGTTGGGCGTCTCACCCTGGTCGTTCCAAACGAAACGGCCACCGTGGCTGGAGATCTTCACCGGCAGCGTTTCCTGCTTGCCGAGGCCTTGGATAAGCAGGTCGTTCATATGCGGCCCGTTGTTGCCGATCTCGCCATTGCCGTATTCCCAGTTCCAGTGCCAGTTGTAATGGAAGCGGTTGGGATTGAAGGGCCGGACGTGCGCGGGGCCTTGCCAGGCGTCGTAGTTAACGCCCTTGGGCACGGCGCAATCGGCCTTTGTACCGATCCCTTTTCGCGGGTTGTAGATAAAAGCACGCGCCATGTAGATATCGCCGATCACGCCTTCGCGTAACTTCTGAATACCCTCTTCGCGGCCCGTTTGCATGCGCAAGTGTGTGCCGTTTTGTACCACGCGTTTGTACTTCTTGGCAGCCGCAATCATTTTCGGGCCCTCGCTGACGCAGTATGTCGAGGGTTTTTCGACATAAACGTCCTTGCCGGCCTGGCAAGCCCAAACCGTGGCCAGCGCGTGCCAGTGGTTGGGCATGGCGATCACCACGCAGTCGACGTCCTTGTCGTCGAAAACGCGACCAGGTCGGTTTCGGTCTTGCACTTGCCGCCTGGTACTTTTTTCACACGCTCGGCGAACAGATTCTCGTCGATGTCGCAAAGCGAAACGATCTGCACGCCCTCGGTGGCCGTCTGATAAGAGATATGGTTCCGGCCCTGGCTGCGGATGCCGATAATGGCCGTGTTGATACGCTCGTTGGCGCCCAGTTTGGGTGTAACGGCTTTCTTGTCCGCGGCACGGGCTATGCCACCGGCCATGGCCGCGGTGCCCACGGCGGCCGTGGTCTTGATGAAGCCGCGACGATTGATATTGTTCGACATGTTTTTATTTCCTCTGGGAAGGCAGGTGTGTTGTGTTACTTTTTTTGCAAAATATTAACCGGCAACAACGGGCAGCCGGGCTTGGCTTCGATGAGCACGAAAGCTTCAGCATACTTGACGCCGCACTCCTTGCCTCGTTCTACTTGCATATTATCGTGCGTCGCCCACAAATTTTCCGGCGTCTGGCTGGTCAGGCACTCAATAGCTATTTTCTTCGTGTCTCGCACAGTTGTGACGTCGATGTAAACGTTAGGCCGAAAACCGATGGTTTGACGCTGGGCTCGATCCATGAACGTGTTGGTCTCGTAGTAGTAAACGTTCCAACTCTGCTTGTGCTCTTCGCCCTCGGACCGGCCAAGATGATCGTAAGCCATCCACGTCGACATGCCCACGGTCTGGTGGTTAGGATGTGTGTCGAGCGGCCAGTGGGCGATAACAATATCGGGCTTGACCTCGTGTAACCAACCAATAATTTCGGCCAGGGTTTTTTGGCCGGCTAAAGGGGTTTCCAATTCGGCGTGGTCGTAGGGGAAAAAGTGGGGCTTGGCTCCAAGTACCTTACAGGCGGCCCCCGATTCGGCCCGCCGCACCGTGTCTTCCGGGCGACCTGCAAACTTTCTGTCGCCTCGGAAGGTTGTGGCATAGGCCGAGATCACTTCGTGGCCCTGGTCGGCCAGCTTTCGCATCAGCCCACCGGCCGCCAGCTCGCTGTCATCGCAGTGTGCCCCGAACAACACGATACGCAGCTTTTTTGCGGCTTTGGGCTTAGCGTTTAGCGCTTTTTTTTTGCGGCCGTTCTGGCTTTGACTTCTTCTTTAGCCTTGGCCAGCACCTCGTCGATGCGCACCGGCGATCCGCCCTTGGCCTTAGACTCGTCGGCAGCCGACATGAAGGCGAATATTTCCAGCGTCTCTTCGGGCGAGACCGGAGCCTTGCCGGTTTTGAAGAATTTGACGATCTCCTTCAGCAGCACGGGATATCCGCCGGCGTGGCCATCTTTGTGCGTGCCCTTAGTGCCGAAGGCCAGGAACCCGGCTTGACCGCCCTTGTGGCGTTGCCCGCGGAAGATGCCGATGCGACCGTCTTTCCACTTGCCCACGGCCACATCGGTCTCAGCACAAGCCGTTCGAGAAACACTTTCGCAACCCGTACCCATTAGCGAAAAGAGTGTTTCGGCCGTGTGGATTCCGTACCAGTAGAAATCGGGGTGGTGCTCTTCGATGCTACAGGGACCATAGGCGATACAGCCCACAACGTCGCCGACCTTGCCGGCTTTGACCGCTTGAACTCCCTCGGTAAAACGCCACGTGGAAGAAGTCCAGCAGGGCACGCCGCTTGTTTTGGAAAGTTGGAAAATCTCCACGGCATCGGCCAGGCTGCCCGCTACCGGCTTGTCGATGAAGACCGGCTTGCCCGCGGCGAAGACGGGACGTGCTTGTTCGAGATGCGGACGACCGTCGACGCTTTCCAAAAGAATCCCGTCGACTTTTTGGCACAACTCTTCGATGCTATCGACGATTTCGACGCCGTGCTTCTCTTTGAGCGTCTTGGTGAACTTATCGAGCCGGTTGGCCGAGGAAGGAATGTCGGCCGATCCGCCGCGATAGGCGGCCACCACCTTGCAACCGGTTTTGTTGGCCGGGTCGTTCAGAAAACTTGCGAAGTGGGTCACGTGCGAGGTGTCGAGGCCGATAATTCCAAGCCGAAACGGCTTATCGTCGGCAAAACTTCCCGTCGCGGCCGTCGCAAGGGCTAAACTCACCAAGCAAAGTGTACAGATTCTCTTCCAGTTCATCATTTGGGGCTCCCATTCAGAAATTCTAGTTGCTTGCAACCGCGCAGCCAAAAGGCTACACCGATGCGGATCAAAAGCAAAAGGATAATTACATAAAATCGATAGTGCATCCGACAACCGATACAGCGGGCAAATCGGTCAATCGGAACAATGGTCAGCACACCAAAGGCAGGAACTTTTAGACTACACGCAAAAGTCTGCGAATGCAAGCCCTTTGCGCGCTGAATCTCATGTCGAGCACTGATATAGTAGTATCGCGCCGCAAACAGTCCGTCTTAGTGGGTGGTATAGCGATCCAAGAACGCAACAAGGCACCCACCGGTTTCTTGCCGTTCGAGCGGCAAGAGAAACGAGCGGGTGCCTTGCGTTTAATTTCTAGTTGATACCCAGTTTTCTAGCGACGTCGCCAGAGTGCCAGGCCGGCCATCGCGACCGCCAGCAAAGCAGCCAGCGAAGTCGGTTCGGGAACCGAGGCGGGAGCCGAGCCGGCCCCGTTCCAGTTAGCGGACAGCCACGTGACGTCTGCGTCATTGACGTAGCCGTCGCCGGTGAAATCGCCCATGTCCCAAGTGGCGCCCGGACCGGCCAGCCAGTTGTCGGCCATGAAGTCGGCATCGGTAGCATCAACCTTGCCGTCGAGGTTCGCATCGCCGGCGATCGGCAACGTCGATGTCATGGTTCCCGTCCACTTCAAGATTCCAGTGGATACCATCTCACCAACGTCATCGCCACCAGCCGGGTTAGGAATCCCATGGTTGAAATTCATCGGCTGCTCAACAACCACGTCATAGATCGCGTCTGCGCCTGAAATGCTATTAAAGGTCACGGATACCGTGCCTGTAGTACCTTCCATTGGTTTGTAGGCCGGATCCGTGGATAGATCGGCTTGATATCCCTCAGCAGGCATGGAATAGCCCGACATCTCAAAATAGCCTTTGTCGAGATTCAACCTCTGCTCGTCTCCATCGAAACTCCCGTTGGTAACCACGCTCATCGGAGACTCCAGAGTTTCAAGGTTACCGCCTATGCCGACAGTGTCCACGTAAAGAGTGTATCCAGGAACTCCAGCGCCGGAGAGGTCGTACTCGAAAGACATGTCGTTATCAAAATTGATTGGGCCTACGTTAACTTGCTCGTAGAATTTTATCCCAGAAATGGTGTCTACCGAGTGGTCATAAGGATCAAAGGAAATGTCGAGATCGATTTTAGTGAATTCGCCGACGGCCGTCGAAGTCGTGGAGTACCCCGTGGCAGGGATACCGTTAATTGTCAAAACCGTTTCGATGTTGTTAATAGTGCTCGTCGACGGAACGAGCGTTAGGTCAA
>CAZISU010000671.1:0-4353 GCA_964541935.1 uncultured Planctomycetaceae bacterium
TTCTTTCCAGAATGTCTCGCTGATTACCAGCGTGCGGTTTCCGGTAGCGGTGATGGGGAGGACCGTGGATTTCGGATCTTTGCTGAGCTTGACTTTAAACTGGACCGCATTGTAACCGCCGTATAGGCCCAGGAAGATGCGATACTTGCCCTTCGCGCCCAAGCGAACGGCGATGGGCTTTTGGTTAGGACCACCTCCTTCGCCCAACATTACGCCGGCGAACTCTTCGCTTTCGTACGGGACAGTTTTCCAAAGATTCGTTTCGGACTTGTTTTTCTGGAGAAGTTTGTTGTCGACGAACTTATCGAGTTTATTGATGAGTATATCGCCGTTGCCAAAAACCTCGCGGCCATCCTCGGCTGCGGCATTTCGGCCGGAGATCACCATCGGCAAAACGAGGAAAGCTAAGCAGGCGATGCAGAAGTTGGTAGATGCGGATCGGATTCTCATGGCATTGCTCCTTGATATTCGGTAGGCGTGGTTATTTAGGTTTGTTGATGGCCTGCTCGCCATTCAGCCGCAGGGTAAACTGGTTGGCATCGTCGCTCATGTACTTATCGAGGTGGGGCGAAAACGTTTTGACTTGGACCGTCTGTCCGTCGGGCAAAAATTCCAGCAGCCGCAGCCAGCCTTGCGGCGGATCGTGATAGGCGGCCAAGAGTTCGTGGACCCTTTGGCCATGGTGCCCGACGACCGTCTGCCGGGCCGCGGCCCATGCGACGTGGCCGCTGAACACCATGCTGACATTCTTATTTTTTGATACCAGCTTTTGCCAGATCTGTTCGCCGTCGTTGACATTCTCTGTGCCGTTGTGAGGGGCGCTGAAGGCATAGGAGGCACAGTGCGGGTTGTATTTTTGCGACGTTTTTTTTGTGGCCCAGTCGTAGCGTGAACCGTCGCTGTATGTGTAGACATGGGTAACGATCATTGCCGTTCGGTGGGAATGCTTTTTGAGAATACTATCGGCCCAGACGACGGCCTCGTCTCTCGGTCCCCACTCCAGGGCAACCACAATATAATCCTTGCCGCCGGCCGTGAATAGATGATAATTGTTTTCCGTCTTGCCCGGTTCAAAGGTGCCGCCGAAGGTTGCCATTTGTTGATACCGCGAAACCGGGAAAAAGTCGTTCAGCGAGGTGTTCCGACTGGGCGAGTGCTGGTGAGGTGGTTTCCATCGGTCGTAGTCGTGGTTGCCCGTTGCCAGCGAGTATGGCACGCCTGTTTTGTCCAAAACGGCCATGGCATTGGAAGCGACCTTCCAACTGGACGGTGAATTGCAGGCCGTGATGTCGCCTTCGTGCAATACCATTTGGATGTTGCGAGCCTGCTTGTTATTGGCGATCCAGTGGGTAATGCTCTTGAATATCTCTAGCTTGGGGTCGGTCGTCGGGGCCGTGTAGCGTTGTGTGTCGGGCAGCACAACCAACGTCCATGAGCCGGGTGCCCACGGCAAGGGCTTTGTAGATTGAGCCTGCGCGGTGGCCACCAAGGACACAGATGACAAGCTTACAGCCACAAGCAAAACAAAGCCGGTCGTGCGACGATGACGCAGAGCCGCAATCGACATGGCGGCCAGTAACAGCATGCTCAAGACACCCGGCTCAGGAACCGCGACGTCGGCCGATGCGCCTTGTTGCCAATTGGCGGCCAGGATCGTGACATCCGCATCGTCTACATCTCCGTCTTGGTCGAAGTCGCCCGCGCTGTATCCGCCCGTGACCGTCTGCTGCCAATTGCCGGCCAGGATCGCGGCATCTTGCGCGTCGACCAGACCGTCACTGTTGGCGTCGCCGGGAACAACGTAAGGGGCCATGCTCATACACCAAGCTTGATCGACGTCGGCAAATACACCAATAAAATTTCCACTCTCGCCGTCGAATTCGAGGATCTGGTTTGTGCGATAACTACTCGCCAGTAGGTTGCCCGTCGTGGGATGAAACATTAGCCCCGAACAAAGATCGATGGGACTCTCGGCAGAGGCGATAAAGTCCTCGGATGTTCCGGTGCTCACGTCGTAACGAATCACTCCGTTGTGGGCATAGGTGCTTGCATAAAGCTTGCCGTCGGGGCCGAAAGTGATGTCGGCATAAGAGTCTTGCGCGTCGGGCACGGCAAGCACGTGTGACGAAAGATCCTGCGATATCTTCCAGATCCCGCTGTTTTGAACGGCCATGTAAACAAAACCGTCTGGCCCCACGTCGATGCCGCGCGGACTCGTGGCAGAGGTCCAACTCGATACGACTTGATTCGTTGCTAAATCAATGCTGCTGAGGCCACCCGTGTTGTGTTCGATAAATGCGAGGTTCGCGCCGTCGACGGGGTCGGCCATGGCAAGGTGCGCGGCGTACTTGCCGGTTATCATTCCACTGACGTTGCCGATCAAAGTGCCGTTAACGGCGTAACGGCTGACGAGATCTCCGCCGCCACCGGCCGGGTGCTGGCCCAACAAAATGTCGCCACCCGGCGTTACCTGCTGCACATCAATCACGTCATAGGCTCCCTGGGGAACGAAACCGCCCACTTTATTGCCGTCCAGATCCAAGGCCACAATGCCCGCAGCGTTGCCGCGCGTAGCTACGAGAATCGAACCCGCCGGGATCACGGATTCGGGTGGGTCGGGCAAGGACTCGGTGTTGATGACAAATTGGTTATTGGCGTCGGTCATGTACTGGTCGAGCTTGGGCGAATAGGTTTTCACCTGCACGGTTTCCCCGTCGGGATTGAATTCCAGGAGCCGCAACCAGCCTTGCGGCGGATCGTGGTAGGCTGCTACCATCTCGTGAACAACATTGCCATGATCGCCGATGGCCACCTGGCGGGCGCCGGCCCAGGGTATGTGGCCGCTTAAAACCATGCTGGCGTTGGCGTGTTTAGAAACCAGTTTATCCCAAATCTCCTGGCCGTCGTTGACGTTTTCGGTTCCGTTGTGCGGGTCGCTGAAGGCGTAAGAAGAGCAGTGCGGGTTGTAATTCTGACTGGTTCTCATAGCGGTCCAATCGTACCGTGTTCCATCGCTGTAGGTATAGGCATGGGTCACAATCATGGCGGTCCGATCGGAATACTGCGTAAGCAGGCTATCGGCCCAGGCCAAGGTCTCGTCCCGCGGCCCCCATTCCAGGGCCACGGTGATGTAATCCTTGTCGCCGGCGCTAAATAGGTGATAGTTATTCTGTGTCTGGCCGGCCTCAAAAACACCGCCGTAGGTCGGCATGGCCGCATAGCGAGACTCGGGGAAATAGTTGTTCATCAAGGTGTCGCGGCCGGGCGAGTTCTGAAACACGGGATCCCACTGGTCGAAGTCGTGGTTGCCAGGCGCAAGCGAGTAGGGAATGTTGGCGTTGTCCAAGACCGCCATGGCGTTTGAAGCGGCCTGCCATGTCGCGGCCGTGTTGCCGCCGGTAATATCGCCTTCGTGCATCACGAACTGGATATTGCGAGAGCCCTTGTTGTCGGCAATCCACTGAGTCATGGTACCGAAGGTTTGCAGCCCCGGGTCGGTCGACGCGACCGTATAACGTTGAGTGTCGGGCAGCAAGACCATCGTCCACGAGCCGGGCACAAAGGACGGCGGATCTTCCGCTCGAACCGATGTGAGGGACGACAAGGCGACGGTCGCAAAGCTGACCGTCGCAAAAAAAACGAAGTGGATCACGGGATGCCTTAACTTACAAAAACTCACAGCACAATTCCTCGATGCATTAATCTGAAAACTTCAAGCGGCCCCGCCCAGCTATAAAGACCTGCCGGGGCCGCTAGTGAAACGGCTTGAGACTACCTGCGTCGACGACGCATTGTCACGAAGGACACGGCGCCCAACAAAATCATGGCCAAGCTGCTCGGCTCGGGCACGGGAACAGGAGCCATGCTCATGTTCCAACCTTGTGGCACGCTTGCAAATACATCGACGTAATCTCCTGTGGAGCCGTCGAATTCGAGAATCTTGCTATCTCGGTAACTGCTTACCAGCAGGTTTCCTGTGGTGGGATGGAACAACAGGCCCACACACAGATCTATTGCGTAGCCGCTGCCGGAAGGGGCAATAAACACCTCGGATGTTCCCGCATTGACATCATAACGGAGCACCTGATTATTTCCGTAACTGCTCGCGTAAAGCATGCCGTCGGGGCCGAAAGTGATGTCGGCATATTTCGGTTGTGGGTCGGCCACTGCAACCGTATACGATGAAAGGTCGCTTGCCACTTTCCAGATACCGTTATTCTGCACGGCCATGTAAACGTAACCGTCCGCTCCCACGTCGATGCCGCGTGGACTCATTGCGGAAGTCCAACTCGATACGACTTGATTCGTTGTCAAATCTATACTGCTGAGCCCGCCCGTATTGTGCTCGACAAA
>CAZISU010000672.1:0-4351 GCA_964541935.1 uncultured Planctomycetaceae bacterium
TCGAGTTCCACCGGGAGCATGTGAACCACACCCTGGATCTGGCCCGCCAGCTGGTGGAGCGTACCGGGCTCGAGTCTCGCTTGACAATCCTCGGGCACTTGCAGCGTGGCGGCTCACCCGTACCGGCCGACCGAATTTTAGCCAACGAGCTTGGAGAATTCGCCGTGCGGTCGCTTATCGACGGTCGCACGGGCGTGATGGCCGGTCGCATCTATCGCGACCTTGTATTGACAGAATTCGTCGAGACTTATGCCACGCACAAGCCGGTGCCGGAAGAACTGGTGCGGTTGTTGGATACGATGGCCAGATAACTCGCAAAACAAGTGGCTCGAATCTCACGGCATGGGTGGGGTGCACAACCCACAGGTAGTTGACCATTGAGCCCGGTGGTACGGCCGGGTCTTGACCCGGCCGTGCGCTGTTGGGATACTGCAATATAGCGGTTTCCCCGCTCTTGGCGGCCCTTTTGCGAATCGTTGTACTTACAGGAGACTACTTTGATGAAGAATGATATTCGACGGCGTGATTTTATGCTTGCTTCGGCCGCGACGGTTGCAGCAGGCGGCATCTTGAACGCTCAAGCGACTACCTCGCGGGCCGCAGCGGCAGCAACGCCCAAGTATAAGACAACCCTGCATAAGGCGAAGATCGCCGCGCCGAGCGAGGCCACGCTGAAGAGTTGGGCCGACGCCGGGTTCGAGGGCATGGAAACTAGCGGCAAGCCGGCTTGGAGCAAATCGCCCGTCGAGGCGGCCAAAGATCACCTTATGGCCGAGAAGTTGGGTATGAGAATCCATTCGGTCTTGTTCGGCTGGGCCAACTTCAACAGCCCGGATGCCGGCAAGGTCGCCGCTGATGTGGAAAACATGAAAGCCGCATTGCGAGCGGCGCAAGGTTACGGCGCCGACGCGGTCTTGTTGGTGCCCTGTCGCATCGGTGGCATGGCGATGCCGCAGGCCTGGGAATTCGACATCAAGTTCGACGAAAAAACGGGACACATCAAGCAAGTGGCGGCCGGCGATAATTCGAAGTACGAAAAATACATCGAGGCACACAACGTTTCGACGGACGCCACCCGCAAAGCGGTCGAAAAGCTGATACCCGTGGCGCAAGAGACGGGCGTGACGATCGCTTTGGAAAATGTCTGGAACAACCTCTGGGTGAAGCCGGAGATTTTCAAGAATCTCGTGGCTTCGTTCAATACGCGTTGGGTTGCGGCATATTATGATATCGGTAACCATGTGAAGTACGCCCCGCCGCAAGACTGGATTCGCACGCTGGGCGACCTGATCGTTAAGTGCCACGTCAAGGACTTCAAGCTCAACCCCAACGGCCAAGGCGGGCGTTTTGTCAATTTCCGCGACGGCAGCGTGGACTGGCCGGTGGTTCGCAAGGCCCTGGACGATATCGGTTACAGCGGCTGGATGACGATCGAAGGCAGCGGCGGCTTGTCGCTCGAAGAGCAGAACAAACGGCTGGATCTGATCTTCGCCGGTAAGTAAAAGTCTTATAAAACACTCAAGCTTTGTGGTTTTTTGCGATTGTGCACGGGATCGCTGAACCTGGTCTTTTTTTCGATTCATTGCACTAAATGGAACATATTCAGATGCACACTAGTATCAAACGTCGTGATTTCCTACTCGCTTCTGCGGCCAGCGTGGCTGCGGGCGGTTTTTTTAGTGGTCAAGCGATGGCGGCCGATGCGCCTAAATTCAAAACAACGCTGCACAAAGCAAAGATTGGTTCGCCCAGCTACGAAACCTTTAAGAACTGGGCCGACGCTGGATTCGAAGGCATGGAAGCCTCTACCAATCTTAAAAACATCAAATCGTCTGTCGATGCCGCCAAAGACCATTTGATGGCCGAAAAGTTGGGCATGAGGATCCATTCTCAGACGTTCGGGTGGGTCAGTTTCAATAGCCCCGACTCCGGCAAGGTTGCCGACGATTTCGAGAAAGTGAAAGCGTCCTTGAAAACTGCAAGTGGCTACGGAGCCGATACGCTCTTGTTGGTCCCTTGCCGAATCAGCGGGATGCCCATGCCCCAGCCTTGGGAATTCGACATCAAGTTCGACGAAAAAACGGGACACATCAAGGAAGTTGTCAAAGGCGATAATTCGAAATTCGAAAAATACATCGAAGCCCACAACGTCTCGATGGACGCCACCCGCAAGGTCGTCGGGAAACTGATCCCCTTTGCCCAAGAAGCGGGTGTAACCATCGCCTTGGAAAACGTGTGGAGCAACTTCTGCGTGAAACCGGCGATTGTCAAGAATCTGATCGACTCCTTCGACAGCCATTGGGTTAAGGCCTATTTCGACATCGGCAACCACGTCAAATATGCTGCCCCGGAAAAATGGATCCGCACGCTTGGCAATTTGATCGTTAAATGCCACATCAAGGACTTCAAGCTTAACGAAAACGGTCAAGGCGGCCACTTCGTCGAATTCCGTGAAGGTAGCGTGAACTGGCCATCGGTTCGCAAGGCCCTAGACGACATCAACTACAACGGCTGGATGACGATCGAATTTCCGGTGAAGAACACCCTCTCGCTCGAAGAGCAGAACAAGCGGCTGGATCTGATCTTCGCCGGTAAGTAGCCAGCGTCGACAATCGAATAATTCCATGTTAGCCCAGCCGCTTGCGGCGGTTTGGCCGATACATCAAATAACCCAAGGCGGGACAGATGTTACACCCGCTTGTCATTTTGTTGCTGGGAATCGCGGCGATCGTGATTATGATCGCCGTGTTCCGGCTCAACGCTTTTATCGCCCTGATTGCGTCGGCCATGCTGGTCAGCCTGCTTTCGCCCGGGGCAGCGGTGGAGAAGATCCCGCGTGTGGCGGAGGCTTTCGGTTCTTCGGCGGCTGCGATTGGAATCGTGATCGCCATGGCTGCCGTGATCGGACGGTACATGATCGACAGCGGCGCGGCCGACCGGATTGTGCAGACGTTTCTGCGGGTTCTGGGTGAGCGTCGCGCGGCGTCGGCCCTGCTGGGATCTGGGTTCGTGCTTTCGATTCCCGTGTTTTTCGATACGGTTTTCTATCTGCTTTTGCCATTGGCTCGTTCGCTGGCCAGACGCACGGGCGGCCATTACGTGCTGTTTCTGTTGGTGGTTGCCGGGGGCGCGGTAATCGGGCACACGCTTATTCCGCCCACGCCGGGGCCCTTGCTGATGGCCGAGTTGTTGAATATCGACCTGGGCATGATGTTCCTCATCGGCCCTATGATCGGGCTGCCCACGGCCGTGGTCACGCTGTTTACCGCCAAGGCCATCGACCGGCGTTTGAATATTTCTATGCGTCCTTACCAGGGCGAGACGCCGCTGGAGCCGCTGGCCGACAATCGTTTGCCCGGCCTGGGATGGTCGATGGCTCCGGTGCTGTTGCCGATTGTGCTAATCTCGGCCAACAGTGTGGCCGAGGCGGGGGCGACCAATATCTATGTGAGCTTGAATCTGGCTTTAATGTGTGTACAGGCTCGTTGTGTTACATCAATCGTGGGCAACCCGAGTTTAGCACTGACGCTGTCGGCTTTGATCGCCATGGGAGTGTTGTTGCGTTCGCGTCAAATGACTTTCAAACAATTGTCAGTTGTTACCGAATCGGCTCTGAAAAACGGCGGTACGATCATCTTGATTACGGCGGCCGGCGGCGCCTTCGGGTCCATGTTGCGAGTTTCGGGATTGACGCAAACCATTTGCGGTTTCGTGGGCGACGAAACCGGGCAGGGAGTGGGCATGCTCGTGCTGTGCCTGGGCTACGGCGTGGCCGTCGTGTTGAAGTGGGCGCAAGGTTCCGGCACGGTGTCGATGATAACCACGGCCGGCATGTTCGCTGGGATGGGCGTCTCGTCGGAAATGCTGGGCTGCCATCCGGCATATCTGGCGATGGCAATCGGCAGCGGCTCGGCCACCGGCTCTTGGCTCAACGACAGTGGCTTCTGGCTCTTCTCCCGCATGGGCGGGTTGAGCGAATGGGAAACTATACAAACCTGGACAACGATGCTGTTGGTGCTGGGACCGACCAGTTTCTGCTTCACGCTGCTGTTCGCCTGGTTGCTACCGTTTAGTTCGTAGGTAGCGTTTGAACGCTCTGCTTTTGGGGCAAGACGACAATTCCACGCCGTGAAAATGAGGCATTCCCGCAATCCGCGGGCCGGAGTGTTCGGCGGTGCTTGACCCGCTGAAATGCGGATGTGATACTTAAAGAAGTATTCTTTCGTATTGGATACAAATGTTAGCGGCGGGGCTTGTCCCCGCGAGAATGCATAAAAAATCACCGCCTGCTGAAACACACAAAGAAAAACAAAATGAAAACCCGCCGTACAGTTGTCGCCACGTTGTCTAT
>CAZISU010000673.1:0-4348 GCA_964541935.1 uncultured Planctomycetaceae bacterium
GAGTGCTAGCTTCCCAAGCTGGACGTCGCGGGTCCGAATCCCGTCTCCCGCTCTTAGTTAAAGCCTTTCATAACAACGGGTTATGGAAGGCTTGTTTTTTGCGTGGACCCAATATCATGGGTTTGTGCAGAGTTGTGTGCAGAGTTTGAGGGCCTTTCAGTGGAGTTAACCTACACTTCTATTGGAGGGTCACGACGATGCCGAGACAACCAAAGCCGTTCTTTCGCAAGCAAACCCAGAGTTGGTATCTGCAACTGGGCAAGCGACAAATCACGCTCGGGAAGGATGAAGATGAAGCGTGGAAGCAGTATCACGCCATCATGGCCGGCCGAGAGCAACCGTCTCCGTCAATTCGCGTTGTTGCCTTGCTCGATCGATTTCTAAGTTGGGTCGAGAGTAATCGTGCTCGGGGTACCTATAACTGGTATCGTTTCTACCTTCAGACCTTTGCAAAATTCATCGGCCCGATAATCTCGATTTCCGACCTGAAGCCATATCACGTTACAGAGTGGATCGAGACCTGTTACAAGGGAACGTCGGCAGACTACCGACATGGCGCTATCAGGAGCATCCAGCGTGCTTGCAATTGGGCTGTAAATCAAGGCATCATTGATCGCTCTCCGGTCGCTTCGGTTGAGAAGCCTACTCCAACACCACGCGAGACAATCATCATACCTGAACAGTGGGAGCAGCTAATTGCGTTGGTTCAGGATCAGCCATTTATCGACTTCCTCACGGTAATGTGGGAAACGGGAGCCCGTCCACAGGAAGTTCGAATTGTTGAGTCCCATCACGTTGACGATGGTCGATGGCTATTCGAGAGAAAAAACTCAAAAGGCAAACGCAAGCGGCGGGTTGTCTATCTGACGCCAATCGCCAAAGAGATCACGTTAAGGCTAATGGAAAAACAACCGGAAGGACCGTTGTTCCGTAACACAAAAGGGCGACCGTGGACACGCAATTCTATAGGACTCCGCTTAAGCCGCCTGGAGAAGAAGCTTGGCTTTCCCGTTTGCGCCTACGCGATTAGACATAGTTGGGCGACAAGACAATTGCGGGAAGGAATGCCGGCCATTATCGTGGCAAAACTCATGGGCCATTCCGATACGCGGATGCTGGAACGAGTCTACGAGCACCTAGACGACGCCGATTTACGACAGGCTATAGCTGGAGATGTCTCAGGAGAGGGATCTCTGATTCCAGAGCAGGGACAGCCGGGTTCCGTATAGCCTGTTGGTAGTCAGCCAGGTCTTCTGGTCGGAATCGAATGGTACCTCGGCCAGAGCCCACCCGGTAGTGCCCGATCCGATCATCCCGCACCATGTCATAGAGAGTCCGCTCCGAGCAGCCCAATCGTCGGGCTGCTTGGGCGACTGTCATGCTGACGGGTTCTTCTTCGGGTTGATTTGTTTCGTTCAGATGTAGCAGTCGCAGGCAATCAGCAAGCAAAGCCAAGCAATCTTCCGGCCCCTCGACTTCCCGCCCAATCCGGACAGGCTCGCCTCCGAGTCTGTGCCGCGCCGCCATTTTTCCAGCTATCCTAGCCACTTTCCGGCATTCCTTCAGGTCGGGCTTCGGGGTATCGTCCAGCGGTTCCATCCGTATCATTTGCTGGTGAAGCCACGCTTCAAACTGTTGCCTAGTCTTCATTAGGTTAATCTCGCAGGCGTCATCTAAAAATGGATGGCATGTGTAGATTAAGTATAGGTTAATCACGAACGACAGAAGTCATGGAGAAGCGGCAGTGTGCTTGCCTCTTCGACACACCCAGGGTCGTTGTAATTCAGATCCTGGTGTGTCCTTCATACTTAACTTACTTGACATTATACGAGATCGGAGAGCTTAATGTGGATTCAAACTTACAGCGGAGTCAAATTTGATTTCGACAACTTCACCGATGATGATCTGAAGCTGGATGATATAGCCCACGCGCTTGGACTACTATGCAGGTTCCGTGGCCATTCGAGCATGTTTTATTCAATCTCAGAGCACAGCGTCCGCGTATCAAAAGTGGCTGAGGCTCTTGGAGGCCTGGGGGCTGGGCAGTGGGGTTTGCTCCATGACGCTGCTGAGGTGTATGTTGGGCGATATCCCGGAGGGAGCACTTCTGCCAAACCAAAGAGAGCAAAGAAGCTGCGATCACAAGGCCTGAAGGATTCAGAGATTTGGGGTATCGCGCAGGACCGTACTACGCTACGTCAACGGCTAGCCGGCTGGCACTGTCAACGAAAACCCGATCGAGGTGGGTGCGGTGAGGTCGATCGATACTATCGGCCCGTCTCTCAAGACCGAGTCAAAGGCTGGCTGAATGTCTGCTATCCAGTGCTCCAGAAAAGCTTGGTATTTCAGCGTATCCCAGCAACCTCGGCCCGACCGTTTTATGCTCCAGCGTCAATTGCCGGTGAATCATCCACCCGTTCCAGGGGGCTGGCTGTCACTGACGGCTATCCGTAAAAGGGTGGTTTGATGACGCGTCCCGCAATACCTATGAGTTTATGACACAAACGGCTGAATACGGGCTGTGTGGCTGCCGCATCAATCCTCATCGTGCCCCCGAACGTCGTCGGAGATTCATGCTGCGGGCGAGCGTGAAGTCTGTATTTTTAAGGGGTTTCGATGTCGGCTCAATTGTTTGATCCTACGGTCGTGTGGAAAAAAAACTTCGACGACGCTGAATCGCTTTGGCAATCTGGTTTTCATGGCGTTGCCGAGCAGGATTCTCGGCCGGAAACAAGAATTCACGTGCGTCATAACACGTGAAACGGAAAGCGGTTACATTTTGGCTGACTTTTTTGGCCTCACGATACCGGCAGTATGGCAAATGACGTAAGTGATTGGCGGTAAAGGAGTAAGATGTCATTCGGAGAGACAGCCGAATAAATCTAAAAAACTTGCGTTGACACATACTACAAAAGTCATACAATGCCGCTATGGCAATTGTAATAACAAGCGGAGGTACCAGGCCGGTGTCAAAAAAAGCACGAAAACAAAAGGCTTACCTGGCGGCGGGCGAGATGGAGATCTTGCAGGTTTTGTGGACCGAGGGGCCGGGGACCATAGCGGCGGTGCACAAGGCCATGGATCGGCCGATCGGTTACACGACCGTTCAGACCAAGCTCAACCGGCTGGTCAACAAAGGCCTGGTGCGTCGCGGCAAAACCCGGCCGGCACATTACGCGGCGGCCGTTGAGCCGGAGGAGGTCGGTTCGGGGCACCTCGACGTATTGATCAAGCGGGTGACCGGTGGGAGCATTGTGCCGTTGGTTGCCCATCTTGTCCGTGACCATAAAATCACTAGTGATGAAATGGCCGAGCTTAAGCGGCTTATCAAGGAAGCCGAACGACGGAATTGACAGAAGATATTCGAGAACGCTAGGGGAATAGTGTTATGGATATACTCGTAATCGGTTTGCTGCGTACGACCGTGCTGATGTCGGTGGCGACGGTTGTGGTTTGGGTTTTAATGAAAGCCGCGCTGGTGTCGTCGCCAAAGATTCAACGCGTGGCTTGCTGCCTGGTACTCTTGCAGGGTTGGGTTTTCTGGCAGCTTCCGCTTGAGATTCCGTACTATGAGGCGGTTGTGCGGGCAGAACCAGCGATGGTTTTTGAAACTTTCATGCCGCCGCTGGAGCATACGGTTTTGCCGAAGGGATACGTCGTGGAGACGCAAGCGATCGTGCAGTCGGATACTGTGCGGTCGGAGCCGGTTTCGTACAAACCGTGGCTGATCGGTGCTTGGCTTTGCGGCATGGTTTTTTATGTCTTATGCCTGGTGGGGCAGTATTTGTTGTTTTTACGGCGTCTACCGCCCGGTCGGCCTTGTAAGGACCAGTGGAGCACGCAATGGGCCCGGCTGCTGGCCGAGCGAGGCGTGCGGCGGGCGATTCCCTTGCGGGTGACCACGCTTTGCGGGCCGGCGATGTGCTATTTGCCGGGCGGGTATGAGTTGCTTGTCCCCTCGCGGTTTTGGAAAGATCTCAGCCCCACTGCTCGCCTGGCGATACTGGAACACGAACTGGCCCATTACCAGCGTCGTGACGGGCTAAAGTCGCTTGCCGTGCGGCTGCTGTCCTTGCCGCAGTGGTTCAACCCCTTGGCCTGGATGGCCGTGCGTCGTTTCGACGAGTGCGCCGAATGGGTCTGCGATCAACGGGCAGTTGGCGACGGTTCGCATAGGGCAACCGAATACGCAAACGCGCTTTTACGGCTGGGCCGGTTCGCCGGCGGCCACCCTTCTTTCAGTCCGGCAGCCCGCGGCCGAGGTTTATCGGTCCGCGTGCGTCGGTTGGTTTCTAATTGTTCAATGGAGGATTCCGTAATGAAAAGGATTTTTGTAATCGGAGCCGTG
>CAZISU010000674.1:0-4344 GCA_964541935.1 uncultured Planctomycetaceae bacterium
GCACTGGCGCCGTTTCGGGGTCTTCCTTCACAGAAAGCTGCGCGATTACCGCCGCAATCTTCTCGTGATCGGCCGGACGCGCGCGAACAATCAACTGCTGCGGATCGATGCCGCCGCTGATGATCGCCTGCGGAACGGTTTGCCGAATAATCGGCATCGCCACAGCCGGCGCCACGGATTCGAGCGTGTAGGTCTTCAGCACTGGCGCCGTTTCGGGGTCTTCCTTCACAGAAAGCTGCGCGATTACCGCCGCGATCTTTTCGTGATCAGCCGGACGCGCACGCACAATCAACTGCTGAGGATCTCTGCCAGGGCTGACAATCGCCTGCGGCACGGCTTGTCTAATGTGAGGCATCGCCACCGCCGGCGTCACGGATTCGAGCGTATGGGTCTTCAATATTGGTGCCGTTTCAGGATCTTCCTTCACCGAAAGCTGTGCGATTACTGCCGCAATCTTTTCGTGATCGGCCGGACGCGCACGCACAATCAACTGCTGCGGGTCGGCGCCGGGGCTGACAACCACCTGCGGCACGGTTTGCCGAATGATGGGCATCGCCACAGCCGGCGCCACGGATTCGAGCGTGTACGTCTTCAGCGTTGCAGTCGGGTTACCTTCGGCCAACTGATCGACGACTGTCTTGATTTTTTCATGATCGCTCGGCAATGCCCATACTACGAGCTGCCGCGTGTCGCTGCCCACACTAACGATGGCATTGGGCACGGCCTGTGCGATCATTTGCATGGCCGTCGTGGGAGGCGTGGATTCGAGCTCATAAACGACGACCTTGGCCGCGCCTTCACCCGCACCATCGCTTTGCATGCGTTCGAAAGTTTGCGCGATCCGCTGCTGGTCGGCCGGGCGAGCCCAAACGATCATCTTCCGCGAGTCGGCCCCAACGGCCACCTGTGGCATTGCAGCCATCGCACGCAGCATCCTCATCGTCGGACCGGGCAGTAGGCGGCCGAGATCGTACGAAGCCACCGTGGGCGCGGTTTCGACACCTTCGGCTTTGGCCAACTTTTCCACCGCCTGGCGAATCGTCTCTTGATCTCTCGAAGCAGCCCAGGCCGAAATCCGACCGCGCAGCGGATCGGCCACCAGCAGAGCCTTGGGAACCTGGCCCCTGATCGACGCCACCACCGTGGCCGGATCGCTCTCGCCGGTCGAATAAACTTCCAACACCTGTTTCAGGCCCAGATCTTGCGAGGCTTGCATAGCCGTCAGCGTCTTCGCGATGATCTTATGGTCCGACTTGCGCGCTCGCGCGATAATCGTGCCGGCGGTCGGGTCGCTGTGGAACTGCACTCCGGGAACCGCCTGCGCGAGCACCTGCAAAGCGACGGTGGGATTGGTGTCGGGCACGGGATAAACCATCAACTGGTCCTGGGCGTCTTCCGCCGTGCCCGAGTCCATTTGCTCGAGTGCCTGCTTGATCTTCTCGTGATCGGCCGCCGAACACCAAGCCAATATACGCTTGGTACGCGGGTCGAGCGACAGCCGCGCTTCGGGCAGAAGACTTTGCAAGGTCGCCAAAACCACGGCCGCATCTGCACTAGCGATCGGATACCCCACGAAGCTGTGCTTCTGCTCGTCGGGCACGTCGAGTTTCAGTTGCGAGACAATCTCGCTCAGCAAGACGTGCTGCGTGGGCTTGGCCCAGATCGTCAACACACCCGGTTCGGCGTCGGCGACCACGGTAATGCCCGGCATTTCGGTCGTAACCATCGGTAAAATGGCATTGAAACGCGCCTTTTCGGCGGGTGTCACAGCATATGTGGCCAGCTTCTTTGGCTCCACGATGGGCATCGTGGCTTCGAGCCGCGTAATGGTTGCTTTCACGGCCTCTTGATTTTCTTCGTCGGCGACCACCATCAAGCGTTTGCCGTCAAGCGTGATTTGCGCTTTGGGGAATAGTTGCACGAGGCCCGTAAGCAGGCTCGGCGGCGGTATCTGCATAAGTTCGTGGAACCGCAACACGGGCGTCTTTTTGTCGTCCGGAGATTCCAGTCGCTCGATCGTGCGGCGGATGGTTTCCTGATCCTCGGGCGAGGCCTGGGCTATCAGGCTTCCAGTGGGTGCGTCGACCGACAGCGTAGCGCCGGGCACCATGCTTTGCATCAAGCCCAAAACGGTTGCCGGATTGGCCGTGCTTAGCTTATGGATCTCCAGCTTGCGCGAACCTTGTCCAAAGCGTCCTTCTTCCAGCCGGCCGACCGCGTTTTTCAAAAGCTTGTGGTCGGCCTCGCTGCCCCAGGCCAACAGGCGGTTGGTTTTGGGTTCGACCGAAAGCTTGGCCTCCGGCACCAGCGGGACGAGCGTGGCCAGCAGCGTGGCGGCGTCGGCTCCTTGAATCGCATAGATCTCGAATCGCGAGGTTTGCGGCGGGATGTTTTCCGTGAGCCGTTTCAACGCCGCGGCAACCTTGGCGTGGTCTGCCGCGTTGGCTACCACCATCAGGCGTTTGCCGTCGGCTTCCAACGTGATCGTGGCCTTCGACGTCAACTGCTGCAATCCGGCGATAAGACTCGGCGGCGGCGTCTGATCGAGCGGATAGAAAAGCAACTCCACGGCACCTGCGCCCTGCTGCTCATCTCGCAACTGTTCAAGCGTAGCCTTGATGGTCTTCTGGTCGGAAGCGACACCCAGCACGACCAGGTTTTGGGTCTGCGCGTCGAAGCTCAGTTCGGCACGCGGCACCAACGTTCGCAGCAGTTCCATCGTCGATGTGGGCGTAAGATCGTCGAGTCCATAGACTTCCAACTGGCGGTAGGCGACCGGTTCTTCGATCTGCTTGATAGCGGCTTCGATGGCCTTCTGATCGGCCTCGGGCGCCACCACCGTCAACAGAAGACCGCTGGGGGCGAGGCTGATTCGAGCGGCCGGCGCCAACTGCTGAAGACCGACCACCAGCGTGGGAGCAGCCGCTTTGGAAAGTCGGTAGCTCCGCAAGCTGCGGCGGCCACTTGCCGACGACGTGTCGCCTTGCAACTCGGCCAGTGTGGTGCGGATGGCCGCCTGGTCGCTAGGTAAAGCGATGGCAATCAGACTGCGGCTGTTGGCATCCACGCCGAACTGGGCCTCGGGCAAAAGCTTGTTGAGCAAGGCCAACGCGTCGGCCGGCTCGACCGTGGTCAAGCGGTGGACTTCGATCTGAACCGTGTCCTGCGGCGACGAACCGCCCCGCAGTTTTTCCAACGTGCCGCTGATCGTGGCTTGTTCCTCGGGCGTGCCCCACACAACCAGTTTGCCGGTCTTGTAGTCGACCGTAATCCGTGCGTCGGGCACGAGCACTTGCAGCGTACTGATCAACTGCACGCCGCGGCGGCGACCTTCTTTTCCGCCACGTTTGGCAAAGTCGCTCTTCTCAAGATTATAGACCTCCAGCCGTGGCCGTTTTTCGGGAAGATTGTTGGCCTGCATTTGCTCCAGCACCGATTTTACCACTGCCTGATGAGCCGGCACGGCGAAAACGTTGATCTGCGAGGCCTTGCTGTCGAGCACGATTTTATCTTCCGGCAAAAGCGCTTGCAAAACCTCCACGGCTACCTTGGGATCGGCCGTCTTCACGGGGTAAACCACCAAAGTAGGAGGCGCCGGTTTGGGCTTCTTATCCGGCTTGGGTTTCTCGGCCGGCTTCTGAGCCTGCGGTTCGGGTATCGATTTGATCATCGCCTCGACCGCCTGTAAAATACCGGCCGTGTCGGTCACCAGAAGCTGGTTGGTCTTGGCCAGCGGAACACACTTCCCGTATGGCCCCAACAGCGGCGTGATCTCCTTGTTGACTTCCTCGACGTTACGCTTATCCAATGGCAAAAGCACACTCACAATTTCGAACCGCCCTCGCTTGGCCAGGTCATCGACGCCCACACGCGGCACCATGCCCTCGGGCATGCCGTCCTGAAGGTTAACAACCATCAACATCCGCTCGCGGCGAATGAGCGTATAGCCCTTGGTCAAAAGTACGCCGTTGAGCAAGTCGATGGCTTCGGTGGGAGTGTACTCGTTGGAATCGGTGTAGTTGAAAGTCCCGGGCACGGGCGCGTCTAGCACCAAAGCCAAATCGGCCTGCTTGGCAAACCAGTCCAACACGTCGGCCCAAGCCTGGAAGCGGAAATTAAACCGCAAACGCGGCTCCTTCTCAGCCTTGGCAGTCGGTTTTGCCGCCGGAGGTGTCACAGCCGCCGGAGGTGTCACAGCCGCCGGAGGTGTCACAGCCGCTGGTGGAGGTGTTGCGGCCGGTGGAGGTGTTGCGGCTGGAGGTGTTGCGGCTGGAGGTGTTGCGGCTGGAGGTGTCACAGCCGCTGGAGGTGTCGCGGCCGGTGGTGTCGTAGCCGGTGGAGGTG
>CAZISU010000675.1:0-4343 GCA_964541935.1 uncultured Planctomycetaceae bacterium
GTATTGGGCGTTGGTGACTTCGGTTTGGCCCATATAAAATGGCCGCGTTATGCTGACTCGATGGACGGGGCGTTCATCGAAATCGCCGCCAGAGGGGCTGCCCATTTCGAAACTGCCGGGCTCGATACGCACGAGTTTCATGTCCAACGAGTTGGTGAATGTTTTTTTGCTGGGCAGCTTATCGGCCGAGGGGGCAGCCGCTTGCACTAAGGTCGAGACCGACAAAAGCAGGGCAACGGTGAGGGCAGTCGATAGGGTGTGGCGTTTAGACATGGCGGGATTCTCGGCAAAAAGCTGAAGGTTGTTGTTTACACGAAATATCGAGTATGTCGCTAGTATCCCAGTTGTTCACTAGGATGTCAATACCTGCTTCAGGGGGGCGCCAAACTTGTTCAATCCACTTCCGGCGGCACATTGCCATAGCTCCAGCCTTTGCCGGAGAATGGACGAGCTGGTTGTGGTGTCGACGCCTGACCGGGCTTCATCTGGCCAACGAGTTTCAGCCCCGCCTCGACCATCTGGTTCCCGGCCGAAGGTTCCAAATTGCTGTAACTGCTCAAGCGTGTTTCGTATCCACCGCCTTTGGGGCCAAGGGCTTCGGCCGTTGGAACGTAGCCCGAACATCCGTTAGCCAACTCGACCGGGAATGTGAACTGCATGGGACTTTCTTTTTTGATTCGCAAGCCCAGATCGACAAAAAACTCAGCCGGGTTGGTGACGAACACGGCCGGGCCTACCTGAACCGCTTGGACCTCGACTTCAACGGTTGCCGATTTCGCGATTTGGGCGTCGAGCAGCACGATCTCCTTGGCGAAGGTCCATTCAGTAGAGCCGACTTCCGCGGGCTTTTTCCGCGCCATCTCCTGGCATTTTTTAACGCGTTCGGGGCTGGGGATGCGGCGTTTGATGTTCCACACGGCCTGTTTGGCATCGACGGGCGAGACCGAACCACGATGCATACTTAGAAGCACCTTGACGGCCTCGGCGCCTACGCGACCGCCCACGAGTTCCGCCCAGCGTTCGCCGGAGGGATTGCGGTATGGGCTGAGGTTGTCGACTTGGGTAATGTCACCGCAGGCACCTTGCAAAAAGACAACTACCGCATCGGGATCGAGGGCACCGCGGATGGTTTTTTCCAGGTAATAGATCCAATTGGCCGAACTTCCGCCGGGGCTGGTCGTGGCGTGGCAAGCATAATTCACTACACACCCGCGTAGTTTCTTGCCCGACTTATCCCAAACGCCGATAACGCCGACCTCTGGATCGATAGGGCCGGCTGGCTCGATAATGTCCGGATTGCCTTTGCCGGGGTGCGAAAAGCTGAGCCCGTTTTTCATGCGGAAGCGGCGGTTGAAGGCGGCTTTGTCTTCGAGGCCAACGCCGACCCCGCAGGTGGATTCTACGCGCGAGGCGTTGGCCTTACAAACAGTGCTTACGATTGCTTCGTGGACCTGTTTTATGTATTCGGCGTCGGCACATGAAGATCTTTTATAGGCCAAGTCTTGCACCTCGGGCGAGGCGTGGTCATACTCTCCGGGCAGGATCATACCCAGTGGTCCGGAGGAGTGCGAATGCGAGGCGCCGATGAGTACGGCTTCGGGCAAAATGCCGCATTTCTTTTGAATGTCTTCTCGCACGGCCTTGATTAACGGTCGTCTAACAATAAGCGTATCGAGGCCGATGAGGGCCACGCGTTTCTTACCGTCGTCGAAAACGGCCACGCGTACCTTGCAGGGGTCGTGAAAACTTCTGTGATACGATTTGCCGTAACCGCCAGGCTGTTCCATGCCGATTTTCGGCGAGATGTCGGCTTCGGCCAGCCCGACTTTAAGCAGCGGAGCAGCTTGGGTTTCGGCGGCAATAAAAAATGTGGCTGCGAAAGCGAGTGCAATAAAGGTTTTCTTAAGCATCATTCATACTCCTATCAAACGCGGTTGTGAAGCGTATACAATAGTCTTTGATTATAGCAGCCATGAAACGCGATGCTACAAATATAGCAACCCATACCGATACTTTTCCAACGTTTCTGTGGGGAATATTCGCTAAACTTCATCATGCACAGCATTTGCGCTACGGCAAATCCTTGCGGGCACGGTCGCGAATGACGATCAACTGCTTCATTACATCATCCAGGCCTCGCGGGGTATTCTTAGTACCCATGGCGTTGTAGAGGATTTCGTAGAGTTCGAATAACTGGGCGTAAACCTTTGCCGACGAGCGGTTGGGGCGATAGACCAGATCTTTGACACCGGTCATGCGGCGTTGGGCCTGTTCGACTTTTTTGTATGCTCCGCCCACAACCGCGCCAAAGATGGCGGCGCCCAAGGCGCAGGTTTGCGGCGAGCGGCTGATCTTCATGGGCCGGTTGCAGACGTCAGCGTAGATCTGCATTACGAAGGGGTTCTTCTCGGCGATCCCGCCGCAGTTGATTACTTCCTTGACCGCCACACCGTACTCTTCGAAGCGGCGGATGATGGTCAAAGCGCCGAAGGCGGTGGCTTCTACAAGCGTGCGATAAATCTCCGCCGCAGTGGTGTGCAGAGTTTGACCGACCAACAGCCCGCTCAGCAACGGGTCGACGAGCGTGCAACGATTGCCGTTGTTCCAATCGAGGGCCAAAAGTCCGCTTTGCCCCGGGCGAAGCGTGTCGGCCTCGGCGGTGAGGTTGACGTGCGGATCGCCTTTGGCATGTTGCTTGGGTGTGAGTTGTGTGGTGAACCAGTTGAAAATATCACCCACGGCCGCTTGGCCTGCTTCGATGCCGTACATGCCGGGAACGATCGAGCCGGGAACTATGCCGCACAGGCCCGGGATGTCGGGCAGCTCCTCGCGCATGGGCACGACCATCATGTCGCAGGTGCTGGTACCCATAATCTTAACCAGCGTGCCGGGCTTGATGCCGGCGCCAACCGCTCCGAGATGTGCGTCGATCGCGCCTACGGCAACGGGTATGCCCGCCGGGAGCCCGACTTTTTTGGCGAATGCGGCGGTCAGCCCGCCGGCCTTTTGGTCGGACGGCACGGCTGAGGAAGCGAAACGGTCGCGCAGCTCGGCCAGTTTAGGGTCGAGCTTGGCGAGGAAACGCTTGCTGGGCAGTCCGTTCCATTGCTCGTGGTACATAGCCTTGTGCCCGGCCGAGCAGACCCCGCGCGGCATGGTTTCGGGCGTCATGTTGCCGGTGATCAGTCCGGAGATGAAATCGGCCTGCTCGACCCACCCGTGGGCGGCTTTAAAAACCTTCGGGCTGGTACGTAGACAGTGCAGGATTTTTGACCAGTACCACTCGGAGCTGTATGTTCCGCCACATTTTTTCAAGTATCCGTCGCGGCTCTTGGCGGCCAGGTCGGTAATTTCGGCGGCCTCGGCGTGCGAAGTGTGGTCTTTCCAAAGCCAGGCGTAGGCGGCCGGATCGTCGGCAAAACGCGGATCGAGCGAAAGCGGTTGGCCGTCGCTGTCGACGGGAATGGGGGTGGATCCGGTGGTGTCGACGCCGATACCGACCACTTTTTCCGGCGAAAAATCCCGACTTTTTGCGGCGGCACGAACGGCCCCGCGAACCGACTTGGTGAATCCTTCGATATAATCGGCCGCGTCCTGGCGGGCCAGATTTGGATCTTTGGGATCGAGCAGAATGCCATGCTCGCCACGGCGATAGTTATAGACATGGGCGGCGATTTCGCTACCATCGGCCACATCGACAATCAGCGCGCGAACGCTATTGGTTCCATAATCAACACCCAGGGCGAACTGTTTTGAGGACTGTTTCTTTGCCATGAGATAGGAACCCTCCATTGGGAAAAAATGACGCTCTCGTGATATAGTACGACGTCAATTTAGACGGATTTCCGTCCCATTGCAAGTGAGTTGGTCGCGAAGCCTAAAGAATTATGGCAATAATGCCCGTCCGTGCGGCTCGTTCTCGCAGCTCGTAACGTTGCCGGGCCACTTGACTTGTTCGGTAAAGCCTTTCATACTGTTTCCTTCGAAAAAACCAGTATGTTTCGCCTGAGTGCCGCATAACCACAGAGAGTTTTACCATGAAACGAGCAAAGATCACGATCGTAGGTGCCGGAAACGTCGGAGCAACGACGGCCCATTGGTGTGCGGCTGCCGAACTGGGAGATGTCGTGCTGTTGGATATTCCGGCCGCCGGCGACATGCCCAAGGGCAAGGCCTTGGATCTAGTAGAAGCCTCGCCGATCATGGGGTTTGACTCAAACGTTATCGGTACGAGTAACTATGCCGACACGGCCGGTAGCGACGTGATTGTTATTACCGCGGGCATTCCGCGTAAGCCGGGCATGAGCCGAGACGATCTGTTGGCCACCAACGGCAAGATCGTT
>CAZISU010000676.1:0-4343 GCA_964541935.1 uncultured Planctomycetaceae bacterium
AGTGGATGGGCATTGCACAAAACGGATCGTGGCAAATGACGCGGATGAACCTAAACACTTTTGCAAGACATGGTGTATTTGAAAGCGACGAGATGGTTAACTTGATCGCCAAGCGATTGCGTAACCCGCGATTGATCGAAAAGGCACGGGTTTTCCCGTACCAACTGATGGTTGCCTACGCAATGGCTGTCGATGTGCCGCACATGATTCGCGAGGCGTTGCAAGATGCGATGGAAATCGCCATCAAGAACGTGCCACGAGTGGGCGGACAGATTTACGTTTGTCCCGACGTGTCAGGCTCGATGCATTCACCGGCCACCGGTTATCGCAAGGGTTCGACAACCACGGTGCGTTGTATCGACGTTGCGGCGTTGGTGGCGGCGGCCATGTTGCGAAGCAATCGGCAAGCCGAGGTGATACCGTTCGAGTCGGACGTGGTCAAGGTCGACTTGAACCCGCGCGATTCGGTGATGACCAACGCTAAGAAACTGGCGTCGTTGCCGTGCGGCGGTACGAACTGCAGTTCGGTGTTGCGGCATTTGAACCGGCGCAATGCCGAAGGTGACCTGGTAATTTACGTCTCTGACAACGAGTCGTGGATCGATTCGCCGCAGTACGGATACTTCGGCGGTGGAGCTACGGCCACGATGAACGAATGGAATAAGTTTAAGCGACGCAACCCGTCGGCCAAGATGATCTGCATAGACATCCAGCCGTACGGACATACCCAAGCCAAAGAACGCCCGGACATTGTAAACGTGGGTGGCTTCAGCGACTAGGTCTTCGGACTGATCGCCGACGTGGCCGCCGGCCGTTCGAACGTGAACCATTGGGTGAACAAAATAGCCGCCGAGCGGCTTTGAGCGAAGGTCGGGAGCCGAATGAAGTTGGGACTACATCTAAACTATGTAAAATGTCTCAGCGACCGCTTGTCGGCTCCCGGCCTATTGATTAAACACTGAGGAAACACCAATGCGAATGCTGGTGGGAGTACATGGCACAGTGGGTTTCGATACCCACCCCGCCTCAAAAGCGGGAACTCTCACCCATCCTTGTCGCCTGGTGCTTTAGAAAATAAAGGAAACACGTGGCGAATGCCGGTGGAACTACATGGTTTAGGACCCTGAGGTTGCGGGTTCGAATCCCGTCGCCCTGACTTGCGTACGAATATCGTATCGGGGCGTAGCTCAACGGTAGAGCGCAGTAAACGTTTCGCTATAACCTTGTCGCCACGTTTTTTTAACATTATCAGATCTGGAGATTCATGCAGCCGAAACAGGCCGTAACAAATGCCGGTGGAACTACATCATTAATGCCACGGTTGCGGGTTCGAGTCCCGTCGCCCCCACTTGAAAGTTTATTTAGCGGGGCGTAGCTCAACGGTAGAGCATGGAAACGTTTCACTTCAACCTTGTTGTTGCGGGCTTTTATAAGATTATTCCCTCTGGTCAAATGATCGCTAAACAGATACGCTAACGGCAGAAACGAAATAAAATCGGGAGAATATCATGAGTGAAGATATAAAACACAAGCTGATCGAAACCGATACCGCCACGGCGATTTTGCCGGCCGGGGATCATGTTTCGCCGATTACGGTGATCGGAACGCCGGCGATTCGCGAGACTTTTGACGATAATTGCTTGCAACAGGCCCTGAACTCTCGGTTGGCGCCGGGCGTGAGCAAGGTGGTACTCAATCCCGACGCGCATGTGGGCTATGGGGCGCCGATCGGTTGCGTGATGGTTTCGCCGTCGCACATTTACCCCGGGCCGGTGGGCGTCGATATTAAATGCTCGATGAGCCTTTTGCAGTTGGATATCCCGGCCGAGGAGATCGACGACCGTCGCACGCGGCGGGCGATGATCGACGCGATTTGTGCGCGGACCCCGACCGGGCCGGGCCAGGGACAGCGGAGCGTGCCGAAATCGCGGCCGGTCGACAAGGAACTAGGCCGACAGGCGGTTGTCGAAGGCGCGTCGCAGGACGTTTGCCAGAAGCTGGGTATTCCACACGAATGGGCCGAGCGTTGCGAGGATTCGGCGCATGTGGGGCACGACGATACACACGATGCACTGGCAAACCGGATCGACAAACTGCTCAGCGAAGGGATCGGAGGCGTCCGGCGGTTGAAGAATTTCGGCGAGAAGATGGCGCAGCTCGGTTCGTACGGCGGCGGGAACCACTTTGGCGAGTGCGAGGTGGTACACGTGGCCGATAACGAGCGGGCTCGCGCGGCGGCCGACGTGTTTGGGCTGGTCGACGGACACGTCGCTTTCCTATCGCATTGCGGCTCGCGTGGGTTTGGGAATATTTTGGCGACGGGCCAGTTCTCCGCGTTGCAGGAGAAGTTCGAAAAATGGAACATCCCCTTGCCCGGCGACGACCGACAACTCGTATACGCGCCGTTGGGAACGCCGGAAGCAAATGATTATTTGGACGATATGGCATTGGGCGCGAACTTTGCAACGGTGAACCACCTCTTGATCAACACGCTAGTGCTTGAGGCGATCCAGGAGGTATTTCCCGGTGCGACGGGCCGGTTGGTATATGTTATCAGCCACAATATTGCCCGCAAGGAGATATTTGACAATCGACCGGTTTGGGTGCACCGCAAGGGCGCGACTCGCGCGTTTCCGGCCGGGCACCATGCGTTGAAGGGGACGGTTTTTGAGGACACGGGTCATCCGATCCTTTTGCCGGGCAACCCGCAGGCGGGATCGGTTGTGATGGCGGCCGAGGCGGGCGCCGAGAAGAGTTGTTACAGCGTGAACCATGGGGCGGGGCGTTTGCTCGGCCGCAAACGGGCCACACGCGAATTGGATCAGGCCACGATCGACCGCGAGTTCGACGAAGCCGATATTTTGACCAACTGCCGCCGCTACCCTCGCGACGAGGCGCCGGCGGCGTACAAGGATTTTGAAGATGTGCTGGCTTCGGTGACTGGGGCCGGATTGGCCGGCGAGGTTGCGCGACTGAAGGCACGTTTTGTGATTAAGGATGCGAGCAAAGCCGATGACTGACATGATAGAAATTGATGGATCGTTTGGTGAAGGTGGCGGGCAGATTGTCCGTTCATCGCTGGCGCTGTCGCTGGTGACCGGGCGGCCGTTTACACTCGACAACATCCGCGCCGGACGGAAGAAGCCGGGCCTGATGCGTCAGCACCTGACGGCCGTTCGCGCGGCTGCCCAAGTGGGGCAGGCCACGGTCGAAGGCGATGCTATCGGTTCGCGGCGGCTGACGTTTGTGCCCGGCGAGGTGACGCCCGGCGACTATCATTTCAGCATCGGCACGGCTGGCAGCACGACGTTGGTTTTGCAAACGGTTCTTCCGGCGTTGATGGTGGCGCGTGGCGGATCGAAATTGACGCTCGAAGGTGGTACGCACAACATGTTCGCCCCGCCGTTCGATTTTTTGCAGAAAACCTACTTGCCGCTGGTTTGTCGAATGGGACCGAAGATTGATGCAGCTTTGAATCGACCCGGCTTTTACCCGGCCGGCGGCGGTTGTTTTACGGTGAATGTGCAACCGGCCGAGTCGCTGGAAAGATTAGAGTTGGACGAGCGAGGGCCGATTGTTTCGCATCGAGTGCGGGCAATAGTGGCCAACCTGCCCGAGCACATTGCCAGAAGGGAATGCGATGCGATCGCCAAGAAGACGAACTGGGACAAATCGTGTTTCACGATAGAAAACGTTGACGGCTCGCGGGGGCCGGGCAATATCGTGGTGATCGAATTGGAATCGGCGTCGGTTACGGAAGTGATTACCGGGTTTGGAAAAGTCGGCGTGAAGGCCGAGGGCGTAGCCACCAAGGCCCTGCAGGAAGCCCGACATTACATCAAGGCCGATGTGCCCGTGGGCGAGCACCTGGCCGATCAGATCGTGTTGCCCATGGCCATAGGCGCATGGCAAGGGACGGGCGGCGGATCGTTTCGCACGCTGGGCTTGTCGATGCACGCGAAGACACACTTGAAGATCATTAAGACATTCCTCGACATCGAAGCCACCGTAGTACAGAACGGCCGCGACGACTGCCAGGTGACGATTATGCCGGCAGTATCATGAGAAGTAGATTGAAACCGGAAAAAGACAGCGTTAAAACCTTGTATGTGAGCAGACGACTATGTGCATAGACAATCCTAACATACGATCACTGGCAGACGCACATCGTATGCAATCCCAGCATCACAATGCTTGCGTTGTCGTCGACTTTATAGAAACGGTAGACAACTACTTTGATGAGTTTCAGTGCCGATGCCCAGTTGACTCTGTCAAGTGCACGGAAGAAGCACTGAATCAGTTGGTTGACGACGTCAACGAACAGGGTGGCTATTGTTCCGAAT